>PLXB01000179.1:394-4226 GCA_003151215.1 Ignavibacteriota bacterium | reverse complement strand
ATCCTTTTTCGAAATCGGTATGGATCACTCCTGCAGCTTCCGGACCTTTCGCTCCTTTGCGAACCGTCCAGGCACGGACTTCATCCTTGCCTGCAGTGAAATATGTTTGCAGGCCAAGCAGATCGTAAGCGGCGCGGACAACGGAATTCAAGCCCGGTTCAGCCATGCCAAGTTCTTTTAAAAATGCGGCGCGGTCACCCTCGGCAAGTTCGGCAAGTTCCATTTCGATCTTTGCACAGATTGGAACAACGCGGGCATCTTCTTTCGCTGCAATGGTACGGACTTTTTCGATGTAGGCATTGCCCGATTGCAATCCATTTTCATCGGTATTGGCAATATAAAGAATCGGTTTCCGGGTCAGCAAATGCATATCGCGGATCCACATTATTTCTTCATCGTTAGCGGCAGCAAATGTCCGGGCAAGTTTCCCTTCGCCAAGATGGAGATTGACTCTGGAATAAAGATCGGCTTCGGCTTTGGCTTTCGGATCGCCCGTCTTTGCTTTTCGGGCAGCCCCATCGACTTTCTTTTCGACCGTCTCAATATCTTTTAAGATCAGCTCTGCATCGATGATCTCAATATCGCGTTCAGGATTTATCGAACCGTCAACATGAATAACATTTTCGTCATCGAAACATCTGACGACATGAAGGATGGCATCAACGTCGCGGATATGCGAAAGGAATTGATTGCCAAGTCCTTCGCCCGAAGCAGCACCCTTTACCAGCCCGGCAATATCGACAAATTCGATCGTCGTCGGCACTTCGCGTTCGGGGATCATCAGTTCCGTCAGGACTTTGAGGCGGGCATCGGGAACGGCTACAACTCCGGTATTCGGCTCAATAGTACAAAAGGGGTAATTTTCCGCTGCAGCGAGATTCGAAGCCGTAATGGCATTAAAGAGAGTTGATTTTCCGACATTTGGCAAACCGACGATTCCGCATTGTAAGCCCATGAGTTTTTTATTCGAATTGTTATGTGCGGCGATAAAGCGAAGAGCAGAGGGTTTTGTTCCACTTTTTAAACCATAATATTTCCATTTCCACTGTAAGCTTTGATGTTTACGCTTGTTTTTCCCCGTATCTTTGCAGGAGGTGGAGTTATCAAAATTCAAATATAACGAGACTTTTCTCTCGCGCAAAGAAATGGAAGCCCTTCTCAAAGAGAAGGATTTCAGTGCGATCGATATTAATTTAGCCCTCGATGCTTACGAGATGGCTGAAAGCGTGCATGAAGGACAGAAGCGACCCGACGGCACGCCATATTTCTGGCATCCGAGCCGGGTGGCGAAGATCGTAATTACCGAACTCGATATACGCGATATTTCATTTATCAGCGCCGCACTGCTCCATGACGTGCTGGAAGATTCTCAGGTAATTACTGCAGAAATTCTGGAATATAATTTTAGCCCGTATACGAGCTACCTCGTGCAGATGCTGACAAAGGATATTAAAGCCGAGGGATTGCTTCGGGATATAGTAGAAAAGGAATATGTCGAGCGTCTCAGCGGAGCAACCGAAGATGCAAGAATGCTAAAACTTGTTGATCGACTCGATACCTTCAGATGCCTCGAATTCAACGTGAAAAGAAATCCGATCAAGTATGTCATGGAAACAACAACATACTACTTCCCTCTTGCCGAAGCAAGCGAGAATCCGAAAATGCAATATCTCGTGAAGGAATTACAGGCCGCGAGGAATAAGTTTTTGGGGTAAAGAAACAGTAATGTTATTTTTTTTCTTTACGTTGTTTGTAAAATTGGTTGATCATTCCTACGTATTGTTGCATTGGAAAGAGTCCAATTTCGCTTCGCCGCTTATCCACGTTCGGTTCATCTTCTATCTGATAAGGAACCCATTCGCCCTTCACTTCTATAACCTGAGTGCCATATTTTTGTGGCTTGTTGTCATGCATAAGTGTCCTATCTAAAAGCAATGCGTAATCTTGCATTGAGACATCTCCGTTTTTCGCTTGCTTTTCTATAAAAGGAAGAGATCGCTTTTGGAATTGATAATCCCCGCTATGCTGTATAAGAATGAACGCAGATTCCAACCCACTGCTACCTACACCTTCTTTAGTAAACCATGCCAAACTACCGAGCAATTCTTTGAGGCGCTTAGTATGCTCTGAATCCATGTGGGTCATCTTGAGCATCAACAGTGTATCTTTCATAGCAACATCCATTCCTTCGGCAACCATTTTATTCCGTATTTCCTGATCATCATTCCGCATTTGCATCAATTCAGCACGCACATAATCATCAGTCTGGGCATTGATTGACTGATTACTAATCACGCAAAAAGAAACCAAAGCTATAACAACTCTTAGTGCTTTCATAAAAAAAGATAATTCTAAAAGCCTGTTAACCACCTAATGATATCCGCATATCTTGCGCTCCAATTCGCCCAATTATGGCTTTCACTGGTTTCGCGATAGGTAATATCGTAGCCTTTGCGCTGCAATATTTTCAGCATTTCGCGGGATCCTTCGAGAGCATCATTGATCGTTCCTGTTTGAATATAAAATCGTACCGGCAATTTTTTCTTATCAGCGAATGATTTGATAATGGATTTTTCATCAAACCAGAATGACGCCGATTGTGCAGCGACATTTCCAAAAATAGACGGATGCATAAGCCCGGTATATGCAGCGATCAATCCGCCAAGCGAGGAACCGATAATGCCTCGTAATTCACGCGAACTTGATACTCTCAGAAATTTCTCAACCTGAGGCAGAAGAATTTTTGCAGTCCATCGGGCAAATTTCGGATTCATCATATATTCAGCATGGCGATCGACAGGAGGAATAAAAATAACGATCATCTTTCGCGTTTGCGGTTCAAAGTGGTAGAGATTATCCAACACGTTAATAAAACGTCCGATTACCATTGCTTCAGCTCCATCATGAACATACAAGAACGGAGCTTTCCCGCGAAGCCGCATTCCATTAGGTATATAGAGCGAAACTTCACGCGAAAACAGATCACCGCGTAAGACACTTTTTATTTGAAGTGATTTGATGACTCCTCGCGGCACTGCCCTTCCCGGCTTATCAAGATATCTCGGCTCCTGATAACCGGGCATTCGCAAAAAAGTATTATTTCCGAATACTTCCTGTAAAGTATTCGGATTTGCCGGATCGTTGAATGACCCATTATCGCTTGATAAAAAACGGTACGAAAGTCTGGCATCAACCGGAAATTCTTTCTTCACATAATAAACCGTCGAAGCAGGATGGATCCGCCGAAGAACATCGGAGCCACTTTTCCAGCCATTCCAATCGCCGGTCACTGATACTTCTTCTTGGGATTCATTGCGATAAAAAAAATAAGCAGTATTGCCTTCGACTATCGGCGTTCCTCCGGCTTGCATAATCCGCTTCTCGATCAGGATCTCATAAGCAAAAAGGCGCTTTCGTGATCTAAGTTTGCTTAGTTCTTCGAGGATTTTATCTATCGGCGCATCGAATAATTCTGCCATAAATAGTGTTTTTCGTTCTTCGTCAAAGTCAATTCCGACGCATAACACATTCTTACAACTTTTCAATCTATGTCCGACATTCTCTCATTCATCGATCAAAATAAATCACGTTACGAAGAAGAACTAAAGGAATTTCTTCGGATTCCCTCCATTTCAACTTCCCTAGAGCATAAAGACGAGATTCGCCGATGCGCTGAATTTGTCCGGGATGAACTGACTCGCATAGGGTTGAACGACGTAAAGATTTATGAAACAGCAGGTCATCCAGTGGTATTTGGAGAACGCATGGATGGTGGTAAGGAAGGGCAAACCGTTCTCTTCTATGGACATTATGACGTGCAGCCGGTCGATCC
>PLXB01000179.1:0-377 GCA_003151215.1 Ignavibacteriota bacterium | reverse complement strand
AAGAGATCGGCTCGCCAAATCTCGATAAATTCCTTTCCGATCATAAAGAGCTTCTTGCCTGCGATACAGTACTTATCAGCGATACGCCGATGTTCGGCTACGACCAACCTTCCCTTTGCTATGGTCTCCGAGGTTTGTGTTATATGCAAGTTGAAGTGACCGGGCCAAACCGCGATCTGCATTCGGGCTTTTTTGGCGGTGCAGTAGCAAATCCGATCAATGCACTTGCAACGATGATCTCGAAACTCAAAGATGATCAAGGCAGAATTCTTATCGATGGATTTTACGATAACGTTCTTCCTATTACCGACCGGGAACGCAAGGAATACACGAAACTTCCCTTTGAGCAAAAAGCCTTTATGAAAGATCTCCAAACA
>PLXB01000196.1 GCA_003151215.1 Ignavibacteriota bacterium | reverse complement strand
GGCTTTGTAAGTTCCCCTCCATCGTATTTTTGTAATCTATGAAGAGATTCTGTGCTCTAATAATTTTTCTCATCTTCGGTCACGATGCCTTTCCCCAGGGTATGCCGATCGATAGCCTGATGGATAGACTCGCCCTGACATTTAATAAACAAATGATCAGCTCTTTGCGGGATCAGATTCCCGTCCGGTACGATGAGCAGCGCGTTTGGGGGCTTGCCATCGGTGATTTCTCGAACGATTCGCTTCCCGATCTTGCGTTATCAGTGTATGATATCGATAGCCCTACTCGCGAAGTGACAGTATATCTGTTAGAAAATGACAGCAACAAATTCTTCAGGAATGTTTTCCGAAAAAAATACAGCTATATCGAAACTCCGATAGAAGTTGGGCTGACAACCGAAGGTGCAGTTGTTACTATCATTCAAAAAACCGACGACACACAATGGAAGCAGGAGGGGTATACGGTCTATGCCGGCGATGTAGTACTGATCGATGACTACGAAACGCAGAACGAAGAGATACCTTCTGCAAACCCGAAGGCTAAAGCGATGGGACATTCAAAGTATCGTGATTACGAAACGCTTTTTACAAAAGAGTCATACTTTGCGACAAAAGACGGGCAAATAATGATGGACGCGAAGTATTATACGTTTCCTGCTTATAGCCGCTTGCGCAGCGTCTATCCCGGTTACGGGCGTGACATGGATGATACGACAAAACAATTTATTATTAAAGGAGCCGATTACCGACGCGACAGCAAAGACCTCTCGATCCACCGCGCACTTATGGCCTATGATGATGAGTATATCTATTTTTCGATCACCGTTTTGGATGATGCGGTTTGGGGCGGGAATGAAAAGCAGGAGGCGAACGACCGTGTTTCTCTCTGGTTTGATACGTGGCAAGGCGCGAACCGATTTCTTTTAAAGGCAAAAAAGGGAGCGGTTCCGAATTTCCGAACGGAAACCGATTCGAATATTTATAATATTATTTTTACGGTGCCTGATGTTGGCGGCAGATCGGCAAAGCTCACCTTATCGAGCGCAGCGGCTCTATCTGATGCACAGCAGGAAGCCGGGAAATTGATACGTTCTGTTTTTAATCGTGACACAGCCAATGGAGTCGTTACCGGATATACCTTAAAAGTGCGAATCCCAATTGCTTTCTTGGGACTGGAAACCAATCCCGTGACTGCGTTTGAGAACCGTGCAAGCGAAATGATGTTCGATAACGAGGAATCGAAAAATAATAAGAGAGAGAGAAAGGAAGACCTGGAATTTCCATACATCGGATTTACGGCAGTCGTACAAGATGTCGATAACCCTTCTCATCCCGAAGAGGTAACGGTTCAGGCAACCAGCAACTTCCGTCAGAATGATCCGACAAGTTTTGGAGAGATACGCCTTATTCCATCGGGGAAATTTTACGGTGCAGTCAAGCCGACCTATATTAAAACTTTTACGGAAGAATTACTAAGGGCAGGATACTGATTCGCAAGAGTTAATTGCGTGGGCTGCGTTTTTTTCTAACCATCTCTTTTACTATGTCCCACGTGGAAAGATTCTCAGCTTCGGGATGCTTCTTCATCCAACCCGATTTCATAACAAATACCGTTCCGGCTCCGATCATGGATACAGGCAGGAGAAACATGCTCATGATGCTGTAGTAGAATCCATCTGAGAGCTTTGCACCCGCAGCCGTCATGGATTCNNCTATCGCGGTGAGTGGTAAGATGATCTTTGAAAAGTTTTTCATTGCGAAAATAAACATGATTGCATCCAATAAAATCCCATCAATTTTACCATGGATTAATCCCGATATAATCCCCCGCCGAGCTGCAATCCGCCAGCCCATAATGCCTTAGTTCGCGGATAGAACCACATCGGAAAAAGTATATTAAATGGCGCCCATATAGCGACATGTGTCCAGACTCCCCAGGTAAAGAAATTATTTAAAAGAAGATAGCCGGTAATAAAAATAATTTCGGTAGTAAAAATATTAATATACATTGCCACAATATATTCTCCCGGCTCGCGCTCGTATTTTACTCCGCAGACGGGGCAATGATCATTCATCTTGAAATAAGTGCTGAACATTTTGCCGTGTTTGCATGCGGGGCAGATTCTTTTCATGCCGCAGGAGAGGACTTGCCAAAAACTCTGCACGCCTTGATACTCTTCCGTCATACATGCTGCGGGAAAATTTGATAAAGAATGACATAGATCACCACGCCTGTCACTGACACATACAGCCAGATCGGAAAAGTATATTTAGAGATCTTCTTATGGCGAACATCGTCTCGACGCAAGCCGCGAAGAAGTGACATTGTGGCAAAAACGGGTACTGTAAATGCCAGGAGTACATGGCTTAGGAGCAGTGCATAATAGATCGGTCGCATCCAATCAGGTCCGTTGAACACAGCATGAAATGTTGCCGTAAAATGATAGGTGAGGTAGCAAATAAGAAAAACGATCGAAACGCAGAACGCTGCGATCATGATCTTCTTATGGTTTTGGATCTTCAGCTGCCTGATCTGATTGCGACCTATAAGAAGCAAAACGGTTGCCGTTGCATTAAGCGAAGCATTGACTATTGGTAGATCGTAAACGGTCATAATGTAGTTTGTGTCATTGCGAGGAGCCGCGATAGCGGCGACGAAGCAATCCTCTGAGGATTGCTTATAAACTAACCTATAAAATTTCAATCAGGGGATTGCTTCGTCAGGCTAAAGCCCTCCTCGCAATGACACCCACTGTAACCACTGCCTACTGCTTCTCCTCTCTCATCAAATCGCCGATATCGGTCAGCAGTTTCGATTGCGTATCATCGGCCGTTCCATCGTAATATCCGCGAATCACTCCCTGCCTGTCAACAAGTACTAATCGCTCACTATGCAGAATCGGCTCGTTCGCGTCCGACTTTGCAGAATCAACAGTAAGTTTAAAGCCATTTTTTGCAAGAGAATAGATCGTTGAAACAGGTCCGGTCACAAATGACCATGTGCGTGTATCTGCACCGTACTTCTTTGCATAATCTGCCAGCACTTCCGGCGTATCATTATTCGGATCGACAGTAAAGCTGACAAGCTGAATGCCTGTATTTTTTTTGATGACCGATTGCTGTAAATTCGCCATTGTTGACGAAAGCATGGGGCATGTGCCTGCACAATGAGTGAAGATCATATTGGCAACCCAGATCTTGCCTTTAAGGTCTTTAAGCGAAATCGGAGTATTATCCTGTTTGGTCAGCGTAAAATCCGGAACAATACCGAGAGCCGAAAGCGTGCGGGTCGGAGCCTTCAATTCCTGCCCTCGCAGCCAGTCATTAAGCGCATATATACCAATGCCAATGAGAGCTACGGCAAGAACAGTCCATAAAATTCGCTGAGTGGTTTTTGTATCAGGCATGGGGCTTAAACAAAATTGTATCGGAGAAAGTTGGAAGAGGACATCGATGGTGCGTGGTTATATCATATAAGATTACCCATAAATTAGCATCACAATACATCCCCACAGCACAAGCATCAGGTAATGCCAGTTTAGTGTATTAGCGAAGCCGAGTTTGATACCCTTGGCGACCGGAAATAATTTTGCTTTTCTTGCAAGGCGGAAAAGGGCGTAAATGCCTCCGACAAGATGGGCAAGGAACGTCGTCATAATAATAAAATACATTCCGCCGAAGACGGTGTTCATCGTTACTCCTCCGGCAAGCAGCCTCCAGAATTCCATTCCCATTGCAAAGAGAAAAAGAATGTTCAGCGCGGCGCTTAGCAGAACATACGTTTGGAATTTCCCAAAATTTGCTTTCTTCAGGAAGCTCATTGCTACAATAAGAAGAATCACCGATGCGATCATCGTCAGATTTTCCGGCAGCATGTTCATAAGCGATAGCTCCGGCGTTCCGGTTGGCGGCCAAATATCATTATTGCCGCGCAGAACAAACCAGCCGCCAAAGAGTCCGGCAAAGAGCATGATCGTCAGCGCAATATAGAGCATGAAAGCAAAGCGCTTCGAGCTGACGATCTCGCCGCCATCGTGCGGAGTATCAGCAAGATTTTTTTGTTCGAAAATAATTGATTGCATCAGAGACTTGGGAAAATAATAATGTAGACTGTGGAGATGGTGACCATGAGCAAGATCGTGCCGATAAGAATAAGCAAAGTTTTTTTATTTTTCTGCCACGTATTTTTTGATGTGCGAACGACAGTATTTTCTATCATAGTATTTTTTTATATTTTATCTACGATCATCAACACCAGCAGCACCGGCAAATAAATGATCGAAGCAAAAAGCATTTGCCGTGCCGATGTATTCGTTCTCCTGATGGCTACCATCACACCTGATGCGAGAAAGCCTAAGCCGAGAACAAGTGCGCCGATGAAATAAATATTCCCTGTCAAGCCGAGCTGGGTCGGGAATAAACTGATCGGCACGAGCGCAATGAGGTAGATCACCGATTGATGCGCTGCGGAGATCCCTTCAGGTTCGATCACCGTCAGCATCGGAAACCCAGCGCGCGCATAATCTTTTCTGTACATCCATGCAATTGCAAGGAAATGTGGTATCTGCCATAAGAATAGAATTGCAAACAGTGTCCAGCCGCGAATATCAATACTCCCTGTCACAGCAACCCAGCCGATCAGGATCGGAATAGCTCCCGGAAATGCGCCAATAATCGTTGAAAGGGAAGTGATCTTTTTTGATGGTGTATAGACGAATAAATATCCGGCAAGCGTAACGATTGCAAGTAACGCCGTCAAAGCATTCACGGCAAGCAGCAAATAGAGAGTACCTGCGATAGAAGTGATGACACCGAATGCTAAACCGGAATTGGCAGATACTCTGCCAGTAGGAAGCGGACGTTTCTCTGTTCTGTGCATTTCGGAATCGACATCGATCTCAATAACCTGGTTCAATGCTCCGCCGCCGGCAGTGACAAGTCCGGTTGCGATAATAGTATGAAGCAGGAGTATGAAATCGATCTTCCCGCTCGAAGCAAGCCAGAATGCTGTGAAGGTCGTGATAAGCGAATAAAAACCGATGCCCGGTTTCGAAAGATCGAAGTAATCGCGCATGACCGATTTGAAATCGGGCTTTTCAGTTGCTGTTGCTGCGATTACTTGTTCCATAATATTGTAATCATTATCCGAAAATGTCATTGCGAGGCTATGCGACGATTAGGCAGCATAGGCTTTAGCCCGACGAAGCAATCNNTTGCTTCGCTTCGCTCGCAACGACGTTATCGAGTAAACTTCTTTTTGTCAAGTGTCGCACTCTCAGTGATAAAACAAACTGCGAAGCAAGCACTGCCGCTCCTCCGACGACATGCAACGATGTCCAGTTCGGCTCCTTCTCGCTCAGTATCGTTATCGCACCAAGCGTTATCTGAATAATAACGAAGATCATTCCTGCGATGGCAGGCTTCTCAAATGAGGGGTGCTCTTTTGAGGCTTTGATGGCATAATATGCCGTCGTAAAAATTAATATTGCTACTACGAATGCCCAGTTGCGATGTGCAAAATTCAGTACTACACCGACAGATGTAAAGTCAGGAATAAGTGATCCATTGGCAAGCGGCCAAGTCGGAATCGCAAGTCCGGCATTCAAATGTCGCATCACGGCGCCGAGCAAAAGCTGAATGAAGATAGCGCCGACAGTGATAAATGTAAGGTTTTGAAGGCGGTCTGTTATATCGCTTGTCGTTTTGAGAATACCATCTTTCCACCACTTCGATGTGACCATTGAAAGTGCAACGGTCAAACAAAATGTCGTTTGTGCTAATGCAGCGTGAGCCGTTGAAATATACCATGGAAGAAACATCTTCACCGTTATTCCGCCTAATATGCCCTGTACGGATACTGCCAGCAAGGTAAACCATCCGAGTTTGCGTACCCATTTGCGAGGCTCTTTTCGCCAGATCCAGAGTGCGAGAATCAGAATGAAGAATCCAACTAAGGAAGCATAAAGCCTGTGTCCATGTTCATAAAAAATATTGCCGACCATCCAGTGAAGAGGGAAGGTGAACATATTGAAGCCGTAGGTCGTCGGCCAATCCGGGACTGAAAGACCGGCTTCATGACTCTTGACTAATCCGCCCACAAAAATGAGGGGAAAAGTCAGGCAGGAAGTAAAAAAGGCGAATCGGTGCAGCCAGTTATTCGGGGTTCGGGTATTAGATAGTGAGTTTTGGCTGATGATGCTCTCTTTCATTGGATTGCATGAAACAGCGATTGTTGGGCTGAGGTTCGAAGTTTCCGTTTACTTTAATCAAAACGTATTTTTATTTAATTGCGTTAAGTGTTGAACTTAGGCATATACATCCTTTTTCAAAGAATTCTCAATGAAAAAATTCATAACCTTTATAATTCTATCTTTTTTAACAATCTTAGGCAGCCAGTCCTTTGCACAGCACGTACCAGTTCTGATCACTATTGACACTTCCTTTGGACTTGGTGGGAAAGTAGAAGTAAACGTCGGGGGTTTTAACGACGAAACAAAGGGATTAGATGTCACCCATGATAGCAAGGTTACAACTGTCTGCGGCAAAGTAAGTACGCCAGATGCTGGAGTTTTTCACCTGGGAATGATTCGCGTCGATTCCACAGGAAAGCTCGATGCAGGTTTTGGTACTAACGGTATTGTCAATTTCACCTGGGACACATCCGATTATCCTAATTGGATGGAAAGACAACCTGATAATATTACGGATAGTATGTTCATACTTGCTGGTGGTGCAGGTACAAATTCTTCCCTCGTTCCCTCGGTGTACAGATTAAAGAAAAACGGTACACCGGATTCGAACTTTGGCGAGAACGGAAGACTAATGATGAAATTCGATGATCATTCGGGTGGAGAAGCAGTTTCCGTTTCCGCCAAGACTGCCTATCCGCAATACGTGGTTTGCGGAAAGTCTATTGCATCGGATGCTCAGGGAAAGACAGGTTTTGGCGTTATGACTATTAACGGTGACGGTACACTTGATACATCCTTTGGTGATAAAGGCAGAATGGTCATTCCCGCACCCGTACATTCGGTACAAGGTTTTTTTCTCAATGATAGACACATTTTCATGTGTGGCATCAGTGACAGCGGTTCTCGTGAATTAATAATTGCACATTTTACCGAGAAGGGACAACCTGATACTTCCATAGCCGTCAAAGGGTTGATCCATACTGGTATCGTTCTTACAGGTGATACCATAATGGCTCAATTTGAGCAGGGTGATAATAAGGTTGTTATGTTACTGCCTACTTCGGAATCCTCACCGACTCACATAGTGATCCGCAGATTCGATGAGTACGGAAGACCAGATTCTACTTATGGGAAAAACGGTATCGGGACGAACGACATTCTTCCATCATTCGAGCCGAAAGGACTTTTTATCGCAAGTGACCTTAGTGAAATTATCTCCGGAAAGGTAAATGCCGGTCTTGGGAACTCCATTTTTGTCAGGATCAGCGATACGACGGCTGTGCCTGATCCGATATTTAATCATAATGGTATTATCTCGATAGATATTGATAGTGGGAGGTTTTCTAACTATCTGACATTTGTTGAGCCTATCGGCAAAGTGGACCTGGTAGGAAATATTAAGAGATTTATTGGTGTAGGTGGCTCAGTCCAAAATGGAACTGATCACTTTATGGTCGTTCGCATGATCGGATATCCTGCAAATAGCGTTGCTGAAAATAATTCCGGCTCTGATGTTTTAGCACACATATTTCCCGATCCGGTTACATCATCATTCAAAATAGAAGATGTCGCCAATGAGATTACAGATATCCGGATCGTCAATGCATTAGGTATCGAAGTGATGGATCTGGGAGCAGAAAATAATTTCAACGGCGCAAAAGTTTTTTCTGCTAACGCTGCGAATATTCCCAACGGACTATACTATTGCATAGCGCGCAGCCGCGCACATCAATGGGTACAGAAATTTATCGTATCGCATTGAGCATAATGATAGGACTGACTTTAATCTCCTCCGTGCGCAATGAAGATGATCTCGATGATAATAAAAATCACGAGGATCGCACCTGTAAAATAAAGACGGTATATTCGAGAAGGAAGGAATAGAGAAACGATAGATGCCATGAGCGCACCAAGTGTGATCTTAAACATACCTATTTTTTGTAAATGAGATTACTATGATGCAATGATACCGCATGAAGGAAAATTCCGCCCCTAAATTAAAAAAACCTATACCTTCAGGCATAGGTTTTTTTTGCATTATGGAATACGTTAGTTCTCCGTCGTCGTAGTCACGATGACTGTTTTCTCAGGCTTTTCCTCAGTTGTAGTTTTTTTCTCCGTCGAGACTTCTTTTGTCTTTGTTGCACTGGCACCGCCATTGGAAGAGTATTCCGTTTTCGATTCAGTGGTTTTTACTGTTTCGTCATTCATAATCGTAGATGTATATTTGTGTAAAAAAATAGAGTGAGGGAATACTGCAAAAATACGAGATCAAGGGCAGGAATCTGTTACAGAACTTTGGGAATATGTTGTATAATTCACACATTCGAGCCTCATGTTCTCTGATTCCTGTCAATCAAAACGATACTTAATGGCAAGCGCAAGCACAAGTGATGATATTTTCCAGTTTGACGAACCCGAACTACTGGAAATAGTAGTCAGGGGTAAGTTATAACTTGCTTCGGGAACAATGGAAAGATATTTCAATAAGCGGAAGTCATATCCTGCGGGAAAAAATATCGCAATGCGTAATTTATTTACTCCTTGAATTGGTCCGTCTTCCAGTGTTTCTTTAGTCGTACCATTTGCAAAAAGGGGATTCGCAATAGTATCGCCATTAACCCTAATGATCTGATTTGGCAGCTCGCGTGTGATAGTGTTTTGGGAAGTTAAAAGACTTCCGAATTCAGGCGCGAACTGAAGGAATAACCCTGAACCAAAAGGACTCAAATTTATATACGTGCGATGAATAGATATGTTGAACGTAGATTATCCCGATATATAATATCGAAATAGGCGGTCCCGAACTGGCTCCCATTATTATAGACGACAGTACCGGAGTCTTTTGAATCATAGGACGAAGAGGTGGATTTAATATCCAGGCTAAATTTCGCTCCAAAACTAATATATCTATTCAATTCAAGTTCAACCGAGAACGCAGCTATTCCGCTGTTTCCTTTTCCATTTTCGAACGGTTCACATCCGCAGTTTGAATTGAAACTTCCTGACTGCTGATTCAGCATCCACCCTCCTTCAGCTCCGATCGATATGGAATGTTTCTCATCCGGAGAGACTTCTTGAGCTTTCAGAATTCGGCAAATGCATACAGAGAAACCGGTAAGGGCAACCATTAATAGTATTGGAAACAATTTGCATTTCATTCTCGCACTGTATGTTTAACAAATATAAGCAAAAACATGACTCAGGTGAATCTCAATCAATAATCATCTTTTTCGTTATCACCCTACCTTCGCAAACAAGCCGCGCAAAATACGACCCGGCAGCAAAACCCGTTGCATCGAAGTAAAAATCACGAAGGCCATTTATATATTCACTATTGGCGATAATTGCTTTGCGATTTCCATGGATATCATATATTTCAAGCGTGACAGGTTCGGAATTTGTTGTTGTGACTTTGAGTGTTGTCAGCTTCGAAAAAGGATTCGGGTTGATCGTAAAAGAAATGTCGCTTATTGCCTCGATTTGCACTCCATCCTTCGGCGCGGCAGGAAGAATGATCGTAAAAGTATTCGAATAGATCGAATCAATTCCTTTATACCGCACACGGGTTTTCATCGTTGCCGGAAATGATTCTGTAATATCAGTCGCCATAAGAGCTGATGTAAATGTAAAATTCAGTTGCTTCTTTCGCGTAAAAGGTTTGGAGAGATATTCCGAAAGAGGATTGATATTCGAATCAACCTTAAAACTTATCTTCGCACTTGGATTGATCACTAATTGCCAGCTATCGAAGAGTACGCTATCGGCGATGTTGCTATAGAAATAGAATGGATCGATGGTAGACTTGTATTTTCTGGCTTGTGTATCAATCGGAAGAATGATAGTGGAGTCTTTAATTTTTATTACGACGATAGAGTCTATACCTTTGGCTATAAACTTATATCGAACTGAATCTGCAAAATCAAACATATGACCTGGCGGTGTACAATGCCACCATGACCAGAAAATAGTACTGTCAGTCTGGATACCTGATGTACGAGGAGTGAAAAAAGCATTTGCGGTATCCGACTTTCCCCAGTTTATTTGGGAATTACCCGTCCAATACCAAACCGTTGTATAAAAGAAATTATTGTTTAAATGTCTGACCAAACTAAAATCGGCAGAATTGCATGCGTCATCTTGTTGACTATAAGGTTGAGTGAAAATCGCTATTACTCCTGTATCCCCCAACATCACTTCAGGAATCTGGCAATACGCTGAACCTGCGAAGAAGACCGTAATGACGACGAGAAGCAGTTTGCTTTTCATTTTGAAGAGATATATCTATACAAAGGTACGCATAAAAAGGGCTGGATTGCAAGGGCAAGAATTCATCCCTATACGCCAACACGTCTATCAGTCTCCCTATCTTGCACTAAAAAACCATTGCCTATGTTCTACTCGACTCTAAACCTTATTTATGCCGACGAAAACGAAAAATACTATCGCCGACACCATGAAAACCGCTTCAACGAACGGAAAGCCGGACGGAAAAGAGATTCCGTATGTGCATCATACGCTGACCTCGGCGGATCTCGAGCGGGAGTATGCTTTTCCGGTCGCTCCGCCATCGCTGGAGCCGATTCCCGACGGAGCAGTGCTTGTCGGTCCGAAGGCTGATGGTTCGCAGTCGTTTCGCGGCAAACTGGCGCAGGCCGGAGTTCCGAAGGAGAAGCTGGTTGAATGGTATAAGCTCATGCACCTGGGAAGACTCTGCGACGATGCGGCGGCGAATTACCTGAAGAAGGCAATGGGCTGGAGCTACCATGCACCATGTGCCGGACATGAAGGCATTCAGGCAGCGATCGGCATTTCATTCCGCCAAAAGCAGGATTATCTTTTTCCCTATTACCGCGATCTTATGACCTGCCTTGCCGCAGGGATCACCGTCGAAGAACTTGTGCTCAATGGACTTTCGAAAGAAACCGATATTGCCGGAGGCGGCCGGCACATGTCCAATCATTTTGCGAAAATGTCCATTGGCATTCAGAACGGTTCGTCACTTACTAATAATCATGCTCAGCACGT
>PLXB01000020.1 GCA_003151215.1 Ignavibacteriota bacterium | reverse complement strand
CATTACCCCACCTGGGAACTGCACCTGGTATTTGCTCCATTTGCGGCTGGGGGCACGTGCATCGGGCTTATAATAATCTGTTGAAACGATCTGCGCCCAACTGTTAAAGCCAAGGTTCATATCCGTGTAATTACCTGCACGGGCCTGGAGGGTGCCTTCATCGCTGCGAGTTCGCACTATATAACCCTCCTTAACCCGTTGCTGTATTTGTGGAGAGCGCTCTGTGGGTTCATTTAAAATAACAAAGGCCGCTTCCGCTGTGCCGGGTGCCGAATAAACGAACATCACCCTGCTTTTTAGCGAAGGATGCCGGTGTTTGTAAACCTGCCCCGAATTTCCATCACCATCAATAATAAACATCACCTTTCCACGGGCAGCACTCAAGGTTGGCCAGTTACCGGCAAGGGCGGCCTCCTCCAAAGTTTTATAATTGCCCCGAACCATATCCGGTGTTATAATGCCATTTAAATTTTCGCCAAATACACTTTTAACTTCAATATCCAGTTCATCGGCAGCAATAGAATCAAATGGGGCAGCGTGGGTAAGCCTTTTCAATACACGAAACTGATCGCCGGGAGTTTCCGTTTCAGTTTCTACATTTATAAATACCGGTATATGGTCAGGATGGGCGTCGCTCCACTTTTTAATTTCAGCCAATGCATCTTTAAAAGTATAGTTGGTTGATATAAAATCAAAGTCCGGAATATGAAGGATCTTGAACCCCGGTTGCTTCAAAACTTCCAAGCGCGATGAAGTGGATTTAAAAACAAATTCGCGGCCCATACGGTGATAAAATCTTCCACCTTCCGGATCATTCCACACATCTAACTCCAGCCCTCTCACTCCGTATTTTTGCAATTGGTCGGTGAGAGAAGCGTTGGTGTAATCAATTTGTTTAGGATCCAGATCGGCTGGCAATATGCCCAGTCCATGTATTGCCACTAAAAATCTCAGCACGGCAGGGTCAGTTCGCAAATGATAGCTATTATGGCTGGCAATTACCTGTATTTGGTTTATTTTTAGATGATCGTAGTTATGGTCATTTTCAACAGATTTTGTGTCTTGCGAAAAAGAAAAAAGAAAAAATGCTGCCAACAACAAGGAGTATTTCATTAAGGCCAATTTTTTTCGAAAGTAAGGAAAGGGCCGGGATTTGAATTGCGGTTTAGCGAATTACTCTTTTATCCATAAAAACATAAAGCCTTTCAACCAGCCATACAAATAATAACCATGCCGGAAAATAATCCAGGCGGATAAGGCCCATAATATTTAAGCCGGAGGTATAATGCCAGGGGCAACTACCCGTTGTAATTTGAAGCAAGTAGCCAGAGGTAAATTCTACTATATAAATGATTACAACGTAAAAAGGCAGCCTGAACAACGCCGGCCAATCTTTTACCCTGTTATAAAATAGTACACCCAACACCGGTATTAACCCGTAAATAAAAGCCATCCAAACGTACGAATGGCCCTCCAGTGCAACTAACGGTTTATCGCAAACCGGAGTTCGATTTACAATAGCCATAGCAGCAGTAAAAAAAACTTCGATCGCTATACCAAAGCTGGCAAACACAACGACCATAAAGAATGTATGGGCTCTTTTTTCTCTGCTAAACGGCATGTGGCGAAAGTAACCAATTAGCAAATAGTAGCCTCTACATCCGCCGAATAGAGAGGGAAATGCGCCCTCAACTAACAACTTTCTAACTACCCGCAACGTTCTTCCTTCTGCTTATTTTTCTTATCATAAAAATTATACCGGCGCTCAATACAATAACAAATGGCCATACTCTGATAAGGCCTATAAAAAACTCAACCAAACCTCTCCAGCCTCTTACAAATGCTTCCTCTACGTTGCTTATAAAACCGATCTGCGGCTGAGGTGTATAGTCTAACTTTTGATAAATGTTAAGCGAAATAGTGCTGTAAGCAACCTGGTCTTTCATCAGCTTTAGTCTTCCTTCGGTGGCCTCTATTTCTTCACGGATGGCACCAAGTTTTTCCTCTACTTCCAATATATCGGCAACTTTTGCAGCTTGTTTCAGCAAAGCAAGATATCGCTGCTCCACTTCCTTTTTTGTTTTTAAGCGGGTTTCAGTGTCAAAAAACTGTGCGGTGACATCTTCGGCCGAAATATTTTTGTAATTGCTAAAAATGGATTCTTCCATTATTTCGTTCATTAACTTGTCCATATCCTGCGCCGGAACGCGGATCACCAAATTATTATCCACCTGATAAGTATCGCTTGCCTTGTTGTCACTGCCGAAATAAGCCTTGTTCTGCTTCAGTAACTCCTCGATTTTCCGATGACTTTTTTCAACATCCTTAACCTGGAACCGGATACTTGCATTGCGGATTATCTCCGTTTTTTGAACCGGGCCATTATCCACAGGCTTCGTTTCCATATTTTTTTGTTCATCTTTTTCCTCATGTTCCTTTCCTTCGCCATTTTTGGATTTATCGGTTGCCAGTGATAATTCCTGCTGACTCGATGCTCCTGCAGCCGGTGATTCGCTAACCGCAGGTTCTGCGTAGCCAATAATTGATTCGGTTTTATTGCTGCCGCAACTTTGAAATAGCAATGCAATAGAAAGTATTAAAATGGATGGCTTCATAATTGTAGTTTTTGGAATGATGTAAAAAGCTGGGATTTTCCACACAATAATTCCCATTCACAGAAAACCCGCACTTACACCGGATTTTGCATCACTTACACCTTATTTTGGTGCACCTGCACAGTTTGAGTATGGAAAAAGGAAATCCTATGCATCTTTAATGCACTAACCCACATTAACCCATTGTCA
Source organism: Ignavibacteriota bacterium (assembly GCA_003151215.1). Next base: position 4,350 of record PLXB01000020.1, on the reverse strand, counting down.
CCCATGTATATCGGTACCCGTCTATTTTGGCGGGTATCAATTTTTTAGGGAATTCCGCATTTCCAATTCTCCTGCATTTCATCCGCTAATTCGCTAATTCAAGCTATTCCTTTATTTTAGCCTTTAATAAAGCAAAATGATCAATGGCTCAATTTGAACTGATAATGCCCAAAATGGGCGAGAGTATTACGGAAGGCACGATCCTCAAATGGCTAAAAAAAGAGGGCGATGCCGTCCAGAAGGACGAACCAATTCTTGAAATTTCTACCGATAAGGTCGATACGGAGGTTCCATCGCCTGTAGCCGGGACTCTTTTGAAGATTCTCGCACAGGAGAAGCAGACGGTCTCCGTCGGCGAACCGATCGCCTCCATTGGCACGAACGGCGAAGCCACTGCTGCGCCGGAAGCACCACAGAAGCAGGCAGCTCCACAGCAACAAGCGCAGCCCTCACCGCAACAACCTGCTCCGCAACCTCAGGCGCAGCAGCAGGCACAAGCACCGCAGCCTGCTGCTCAACCAGCACAAGCTTCTTCTGGAGAAGCTGCCGGACAGCCAGTCGTCATGCCTAAGATGGGAGAGTCCATCTCGGAGGGTACGATTCTTAAATGGCTCAAGAAAGAGGGAGACAAAGTCCAGAAAGACGAACCGATTCTTGAAATTTCCACCGATAAAGTGGATACAGAAGTGCCAGCACCGTTTGAAGGCACGCTCGCGAAGATCGTTGCGCAAGAGAAGGAAACTGTCGCAGTAGGAGCCACCCTTGCATTTATTTCGACGGGAGCCGCACCTGCTCAGCAACCAACAGCACCCACGCCACAGCCCGCAGTTCAAGCTGCACCAGCAGTAGCGCCGTCGCAACCAACACAGCAGCAAGCTGTTCCACAAATGGCTCCTCAGCCTGCTTCTACGCCGCAAATGCAAGACGACCGATTCTATTCGCCGCTTGTCAAATCGATCGCAAAAGCAGAAGGCGTTTCACCGCAGGAGCTTGGCTCTATTCCTGGATCTGGTATGGGTGGGCGTGTCAACAAGACCGACATGCTAAGTTACGTCGAGAGACGCAAGAGCGGGGGAGTGCCTGCGCAACCAGCTAATCAGCAGCCCGCTCAGCAGCAGTCCGCTCCTTCGTTTTCGGCTCCCGCGCCTCAACCGATGGCACCAAATCCGTTCGCAGGGGGCGGACCGGTCACGATCATTCCGATGGATAACATCCGCCAGAAGATCGCGGAGCACATGGTCCGTTCGAAGCACACGAGCCCGCACGTTACAAGCATCACGGAAGTCGATGTTACCAATATCGTTAACTTCCACAAGCGCTTCCGCGATGAATTCCAGCGGCGCAGTGGAGTCAAGCTGACCTATACGCCGATCTTTATCGAGGCGATGGTTAAAGCACTCCGGGAATTTCCCTTTATGAATGCCAGCATCGAAGGCACCAACATTCTGGTAAAGAACGATATCAATTTTGGAGTTGCCGTAGCATTGCCTCAACAGGAAGGATCTCCGCTTCCGGCCGCGCTTATCGTACCCGTTATTAAAAACGCCGACCGCCTCAGCCTCACTGGTATCGCGCAGACGCTCACCGACATTGCCGGACGCGCCCGCACCAAGAAGCTCACCCCCGACGACATTTCCGGCGGTACATTCACGCTCACAAACCCCGGTATGTACGGAAATCTCCTGAGCACGCCGATCATCAATCAGCCGCAACTTGCCATCATGACGACCGGCGCGATCGTCAAGCGTGTTGTCGTTCGCACCGACGCCGACGGCAGTGATTACATGGCCATCCGTTCGATGATGTTCCTGGGCCTATCGCACGACCATCGTCTCATCGATGGTATGTATGCAGTCCAGTTCACCGAGCGAGTCAAGCAATATTTGGAAGGATTTCGGATGGATGCTATTTAGCTCTGCACACTCCCGTCATTGCGAGACGTGACGAAGGAGCGACGAAGCAATCCCTACCAGGATNNGCACTTCGGGGACATCGAAGTGCGCGCCTTTTAATTTGTTGCCGGTAGGATCGATCGAATAACCGCGTGCACCACGAAAATCTGCTTTCGTGAGGTTCGTCTTTCGAAACACGCACTCTTCAAAGGAGGAATTCGAAAAATCGACTTCAGTGAGATCGGCATCTGCAAAATCGACATGCTGTAGAGTACAGCCGGTGAATTTCGTCTCTCGTAGTTTTAGCTCGGCAAACGACGAATAGCGAATAAGGCAATTCTCGAACGAGAGCGTAAGCAATTCGCGCTTCGCCGTAAAGAAATTGATACCTTCGATCTTCGAATGAGAGAAGGAAGCTTGCACTACCGCTCCATCGATCTTTACCGAACTGAGCGTTGATCCCTCGAAAACACAGTCGATCAGTTTCGCATCTCTCGCGTCCGTGCCGATAAGGGTGCAGGTAGTAAAAGTGGTATCTTCAAGATCCTGAGCGTGGAGATCGAGAAGGGTCTCTTTGTTGAAGTTCATTGAACGCAAAATAATAACTTAGACAAATTGCCTTCCTAATACTTTATGTTCTCAATGTGTCATTCCCGCGAAAGCGGGAATCCAGACTCTAAACCCTACTAAAAGCGAACCTGGATTCCCGCTTTCGCGGGAATGGCAATACGAAAGTACAGGGGACTTCGCAAGTCAATTATATTTTCTCCAAACTTTCTTGTCCGGGNNGGCAAAGTAGAAGGTGTGAAGAGTCTTTCGGAACACTACACTAGTCATGATTTTATATCCCCACAATCCTATCAAAACTAAACTCCGGCGACTCCTTAAACCCAAGCATTGCATTGATGAGCTTGAAAGAGGTATAGCTCTTTAGATTTTCCGGACGGACTGAGACCAGACTAATTTGTCCCGTTCGCAGGAGCGACTCACGCATGCGGCCTTTGAGCAGGGGAGTGTCAGGTGTTACCCACTGTGAACCATCGGAGAACACAAGATTCGCGTGATAGGAATCGGTGATGAAGCCGCCCCGCACGATGATGATCCCATCCGGTGTAGCTGATTCAAGCAGTGCAAGCAAACGGGTACGGTCGGTGAATTTATGTGCGTACTCGATTTCATTATCTGTTACAAGACGGAATTGCTTCGGAAGCGACAACTCGTATCGTTCGAAGGTGACGCGCTCAATTATGCTAGTATATTCGACACGGCATTTTACTCTTCCCGATTGGTACTCTGCGGGCACAGAAAGATCGTGCAGACTAATGGGGTCATCCAGTCCGAGCAAGGCTTTGCGTGACGCGCGCATTCGCTCCTCGTGCAGGTCGAGAAGACGGAACTCACCATCCTGAACGCGGATACTTTCAAACAAGAGGGACATACACTTTATCGATCATTTCCTGATATTCCGATTCGGCATCGCTGTACATTGTGATGCCTCCGCCGCTCTTGAAAACAAACTGATCGTTCTCGCGCTCGATATAACGGATCATCACAGCGCTATCGACGGACGCGCCATCGAAGACGCCAAAGATACCAGTATAGTACCCGCGGTCGTATCCCTCGATGTCATCGATGATTTCGCAGGTCTTCTCCTTCGGCGCGCCTGTGACGGAACCCGCTGGTAACAAGGCACGAAATATATCTCCCAGATGTGCCGCATAATCATTTCCGAGCGTTCCGCTAATCGTCGAGCTAACCTGCAGAAGATCTTTCTGATTCGTATGCACTTTCAGGATGTGCCGGAATGAATCGACTCGAACGCTGCTCGCAACCTGGCTCAGGTCATTGCGAATGAGGTCCACAATGGTATAGTGTTCAGCGGTCTCTTTCGGGTCCTGAAGAATTCTGGCTTCTGCATCGGGCACCGCGGCATCGATCGTCCCTTTCATTGGAAACGAGTAGATACGTCCATCTATTATCTTCACGAAGCACTCCGGCGAAAAGACGAGCACATTATTTTCGAGCAGGAGTTTGTATGGCGCATGTACTTGAAAGAAGAGCGATCGCAAATCGGAGGAAAATTCTATCGGAGTTCGGCAGGTCAAGTTTAGAAGATAGGTATCACCGCGCCGAATGTGTGCCATGGCACGAGAAAACTTCTCGTGATAAACCGAGAACGGTTCGGGAGATTTTGAAAATCGGAATAATGGACTTCCCCTCCTCTGGTAAGAGGAGGGGGCTGGGGGGTGGAGTCCCCTGTTTCTTCACCGAGGAAAGAATGATCGGGATATCGCGCAAGGACGGTGTCGTGAATGACTCTCTCATTTCGCTCATCGACTTGTGTAACGAGGTCCATCTCATTCGATTTCGATGCGATGAGCAGATCGCTTGTATGAATCTGGTAGGCATAGTCACCCGCTTCGCGAGCAACTTCAATAGCAAGGGCAAGAAAATCTTC
>PLXB01000091.1 GCA_003151215.1 Ignavibacteriota bacterium | reverse complement strand
AACGTCTTTGGCACCAAGTTCGCGCAAGTAGTTGTCTTTGGCACGGCGCACCTTACCACCCTTTACGAAGTCGATCTTTGCAATGCGGGGTGAGTTCGTCGGGAAAATACGCTCGACGCCGACTCCGTTGGAGACTTTGCGGACCGTGAACGTTGCATTAATACCTGCACCTTTGCGAGACATGACAATGCCTTCAAAATGCTGAATACGCTCTTTATCACCTTCAACAACGCGCACGGATACGTTGACGGTATCCCCTGCACGGAATGTCGGAAGATCTGCGCGAAGCTGACTGCTCGCTAATGCTCGTATGACTTGTTCCATTGTCTTGCTTAGGTTCTTTTTTAGAGACGCGATTAAACGCCGAACGGGCGGAAGAAGTTCATTTTACGTCTTTATCTCATTACGATCATCTGCGAAATGATAATTTGTCCATCAGATTCTAACCTACATATATACATACCATTAGGAACTTCACCTGCATTCCACTCGAAACTGTGTAGTCCCTGGTCATAGATATCATTTGCAATATTTGCAACTTCAACTCCCAAGGGATTATAAACGCGAAGATTTACATGACGGCTTTGCCTTAAGAAGATGTGAATTGTCGTTTTAGATGTAAGAGGATTGGGGTAGGTTTGGATACCCATTGCTACTTCACCGCTTTGCGAACTTACGCCGTTAAAGCCGCCATCCTGCGTCCAGAGAATCACGCCGCTATCGCCGCATATATAGACATGAAAGGGATCAACTAAAGCAACGCTATGCAGATTCTGGATCGTCGGAGCATATCCGCGCGTCCAGGTATATCCTCCGTCGCGGGTCGAAAGAATCATCCCTCCATCGCCGGCAATAAAACCATCCAAAGAATCAGGCGCGAAACGCACGGCATTCAAATTTACAGTTGTCCCGCTCGAAATCGAGTCCCACAAAAGACCTTTATCTTTAGAATGGAAAATTGCTCCTCCGGCACCTACGAGTAGCCAGGCTTTTGTATCGCAGCCATAAAAGGTTTCACCAGACATATTTACACCAGGCTGGTCTGTTGTAGCATTAGTCCAGGTATCTCCCTGATCCGACGAAGTAAATACTTGAGTCAACTCCGGCGATGAGGAGTACCCTACAGGTGTGCCACTTGAAAGAATAGTGCCGAAATAAAAGGAAATACATGTAAAATTTGAAAGATGCCATCCGGGCAACATTGCAGGAAGTCTTTCCTCCCAATGCTTCCCGGAATCTTCAGAAAAAATCGCTTCATTTTGATCACCTACTGCGGCACATAACCCACTAGAATTATCAAAATCTATCGCAGCTAATTGATGGATCAAAGAGAGTGTCCAACATTGACCTCTTGTCCTGCTGCGAACTCCGATCCAGGTTGCTCCTCTATCTGTCGAGCGATAAACGGAATCCTTCGGACCGACTGCCAACAGAATTCTGGGAGAAATAGAGGTCACACTATTAAAATTCGAGTCGTTAGGACTTTGCTGCAAATTCCATGAAGGTCTGCCTTCATTATCAGTTGTGGTTACAGTGCCTTTTTCTCCAACGGCAATGCCATTGACGCCATCGAATGTGGAGATCCCATGTAGGTTATTTGTTGTCCCGCTATTTTGCAGCACCCATCCACTCTGTCCAAAGCCATCGGTAAATGCAAGGAGCAAAATAAATAAAATAATAGTCGTTCGCATAAAATTATTCATCCGTTGTAATCCGTATGATATTCCCGCCGGTTCCTACTGCAGTGCCTGCTTTATTCGTTCCGAATGCAACGCCATAAAGAATTTCGTAAGTATGGGAATCTTGTTCCTTCCAGGTTGTGCCTCCATCGGTAGTATGAGTTACAAATCCGAAATCTTGCCTTCCAATTCTATAATAGCCTACAGCAGTTCCGTGTAGATCGTCAGTAAAGAAAACACTACTCAGTAATGTATTAAAATTGGTATTAATCCAATTTTTTCCTCCATCATGTGATCTCATTATTCCACCAGGCATGAGAAGTAAGCCGGGTGTTTTAAGGTCGGTAATGAAGTCGCATGGCAAATACGTAAATCTCACTTCATTTACCGAAGGGGAAGAAATACTTGTGCAATTGAGATAATAAGTAACATCATCGGGATCGCTCCATGTTACTCCGCCATCGATTGAGATATATACTCCATGGTCGCTGCAGATATATCCATGAAGCGAATCGGGGAATGCAACGCCGCTGAAAAATCTTTTTTTGCTGAAAGGATGTATGGTCCAAGTTGAGCCGCCATCAACTGTAGAAAGAACAATGCCTGAATCACCAACTGCCCAGCCAAAAGTCGGAGTAAGGAAACTCACACTTTTAAGATATTTCAATGTACCGCTTGCCTGAGGCTTCCAATTTAGCCCGGCATCGTTTGATCTGAGAATTGTTCCAAATTGACCGACAGCACATACTTCAGAAGAATTTAAGAATGTCACAGAATGCAGATCATTCGTTGAATCCCTGGGTATAATATCCCAATGCACTCCGCCGTTTGTTGTGCGCATGATCGTTCCGTAAAGTCCGACTGCAATCCCAAGCGATGTATCGCCTTTCGGGAATGCAACACCATTTAACGGATTAGTCATCGGTTTTGATGGAAGGAAATTCCAGTTTGCGCCGCCGTCTGATGTACTAATAATTATTCCACCCCTTCCGACTGCCATGGCATTAAGCCGGTCGAAGAAAGAAATCGAATTCAATGTATCGGCAATTCCCAAATTCACCTTACTCCATGCATTCCCGGTATTTGTCGAATAAAAAATTGCGCCATATTCACCAACGGTTGCATAAATACCTCCTGAAGGATCTTTTCCGTCAATCGAGTGAAGCGTCGCCGCAGAAATATTTTCTACCGACCTATTAGCCCAATTCTTACCCCCATCATTGGTTGTAAATATTCCACCTAAATCTCCGACAACTATTGCAGTGTTAGTATCATAAAATACTTGCCCGTTAATATTATTTCCGATAACATTCGTATCTGTTTTGATAACGATCTGTTTCCACATTGAACCGGAATCAATTGATTTATAAAGTAATCCATTATGTCCGGTGATCGTAATAAAATCTGAGTGCAGATTTCTGATGCTGGTTAAATCGCCGGGTGTTTCGAAAGGTATGGGAAGCCAGTTGATGCCGCCATCTGCTGTTCTCAATATCGTCCCACCAAGCCCGATAGCGATCGCAAGATTAGTATCAATAATAGCAATACCACTGAGAGCCTCTGTCGTAGCAGTGATAAGTTTGGTCCATGAGTTTCCACCATCAGTTGTCTTGAAGATAAATCCGTTTTCGCCGCAGACCATACCATAATCCGAATCAAGGAAATTGAGACCGTTTAAATTCAATGAATCACCGAGCAGCAGGTTACTCACATCCCAGGTTATTCCGCCGTCAGTACTTTTGATGAACGTACCATTATTGCCGCAAGCCATTACTATTTTGAGGTTGACCATCTGGACGCTATTTAGTGTATTGCCTTGCACCGATGGATTCTGCCAACGCCAGACATTAACTTGCGCAAAAGATAACTCCGCAGTAAAGCAGAAAAGGAGAACCCAGAAAAAGGACAATATAGACGACATATCCGAAGAATAGGGCTAGTTTGTTCGAAGTCTTATGAACAAAGATAACCATTTTTTAATCATCGGAAAATAAATAAATAAATAAAAGCCCGAAGGACACCCTCTTCTACTGACTCACTAAATCCGGGAAATCCTTTCTAAATTTCACAACTTCCGGTTTTGTGACGTTTTCAATATATGGCTGACCTGATGGATGGTTGCGGAAATAATGAATATGGTAATCTTCTGCTCTATAAAATTTTGTAAATGGAGTTATCTGTGTGATAACAGGATTCGAATATTTATGTGAAGCCGTAAGCTTTGCAATATAGTCTTCCGTTTGCTTTTTTTGAGCTGCATCACGATAAAATACTACCGACCGGTATTGCGGCCCCTCATCGGGGGCAGCATAATTCGGCGTTGTAGGGTCGTGCTCTGCAAAGAATACTTCAAGAAGCTTTGCATATGATACAACGGATGGATCATAGGTGACATCTACAGATTCAGCATAACCGGTATTGCCCGTTCCGACCATTTCATAAGACGGATCTTTTTCAGTGCCTCCGGAATACCCCGGCAGGGCTACTTTAACTCCTTTAATTTCGAGAAAAATTTCCTCGGAATGCCAGAAGCATCCCATAGCAAAAGTGGCGTGCTCAAAGTTCTTTCCCGTTTCATTTTCAACGATTTCCTGAGTGCCGCCTGGCGGCATCTTCTCACCTTTAGCAGAACATCCGGCAGCAATGAAAAGGAAAAATAAAATTGCGCTATGTTTCATCAGTTTCATAAGTTTTTTATAAAGTTTATACGATTAAACAAAGGATAAAGATTCGCAATAAAATCATAAATTTTCTCTACTCTTCGAACCGATACAGTCTTCGTTTCGTTTACTTCCAACACCTCCCCAGGTAAGATCCAACTGAAATTATGTTAGCAAAAAACGACAAAGGCATTTCCCCCGATGTCAAGCCGAGAATTTCACGTTCACGAAAGCAAAAAATTATCTACACTGCGTTGGGAGTTTTATTACTCTTTGCCGTTGCAGGGGGTATCCTTTTGACTTCTTATCCCAATACGATCATTCATTATGTCGTAGAACCGAAGCTCAAACAGTTCGTCGTTGATCGTTTGGGGCGCCGCTATTCGCTTCAAATGAATAGTATTACTCTTTCACCGAATAAAGATAGCCTCATTTTAACAGGTGTGAGAATCGTCGATAACGGCAAAGCCGATGACGGCTCAACCGATACGTCTTCCCCTGATTTCGGAGTAGCTACTCCGCTCGACCGCTTCTCAACTGATACGGTAGTGATCGCCACACTTGACTATTGGAAATTGATCTTACAGAAAGGTCTTTTTGCCGGCACAATAACAGTACGGTCTCCAAAAATTTATCTTCGTCCCGGAGTGCTTCCTAAATTTGCCTCAAATTCAGACTTGCTCCCGAGTTTTCTTCCGGCAGTATCCTCAAAGATCATTAAGATCGTGAATGCAAAAATTTATTTTTCCGAAGGAAAGCCGGCATCTCAGGCAGCCATATTCTATGACGGAAAGAGCGCACTCCCGAAAGATATCGGCGGCTTGCTTGTACAAAATGCCTCACTCGAATTTCATGACTTCTATCTGGATGAGCCAACTTATAAGAAAGCAATATCAACCTTTTTTTGTAAAAGTGCAACATTCCATGCAGAAGATATCTCGCATGTCGATTCGGTTGGTATTACCGATGTTGATGTCGCATCCGTTGACGGTGATCTTATCGATTCATCACTACATGTATTCAGCATTCAGGTCAAAAAACCGATCGAGGAAATCCGGCAGACTACAATCAGGCAGATTGAATTAACCGGTCTTGATTGGTATTCTGCACTTGCGGGACATGGTCTTCATGCCAAAAGCGCTATTATCGCTTATCCTCAGATATATTTACAGGATATTGCAGAGCTTCGGCCATACTCAAACTCTTATAATCACGTCTCAGCTTCTGATCTTATTCCGCTTCCGAGTTTACTCCCTGATATTGAGATACAGTCCGTTATGTTCACAAATGCTGAAGTGTATGCGCTGCTTCCTGAAAGTCATACCGTCAGCGTGCTCAAGCGTATTACAATGTCGCTTCGGCAATTGAAAGTAGACAGTTCAACTCCGTTTGCAAATATTTCAAGCTTTTTTAGTCAGAGTGCACGATATGGAATAAAAGGAGAAAGTAACCTTAATACTTCACTTGGGTCTTTGAAATTTGCGCAGATAGATGGCACTGAAAAATCAGTCACATTCTCGGATATTACATTATCACCCTCATTGAAAGGTTTGAAACTTGTCAGTCTAAAATCTGCCCAGATCAGCGGAGTGGATAGTTGGAAAATTCTCACTCGACAGGGACTTGTTTCCTCGAGTCTGCTGCTTACCAATCCCAAAATATATCTTACTGTTTCTGCAACCCCTCCGATCACGACATTAAATTCTGTTCTCGAAAGCGATCCTCTGGCGACGATCCGAGATTTTAAGCAATATCCGTTACCGTTATTATTTCCGGAGGTCAGTATTGGTTCGATTACAGTGAGCAAAGGGGAAATTCATGGCATTCATTTTTTCGAAGGCTCTCCAAATCCCACCGGTCCCGGAGATTCTCTCACCCATGTCGATCTTTCCTTAAAAAATTTCAAACTTGATCAACAGTCCTGGACTCACAGACGCGGCACGCTATTTAGCGATGCAGGGACTTTCCGTATCGGAGCGATGAAGCAATTAACTCAGGGTGCGGTATATTCTTATTCCGAAGGTGGGATCATAGGCGATCTGCGAAAACGTACTCTTACCATCGACACGGTGCGCATTCACCCGCTCATCAGCGAAGATTCATTTGGTGCAGCATTTAAATATCGAACCGAACGGTTTGATCTTATTGCACCTCATATTTTNNTTCTTAGGAAATGGCATCTTTGCCGATAGCATTCTGATCAATAGTTGGAGAATGCATATTTACGGAGACAGAAGAAAACCTGAGGAAGTACGGACAAGCATACAAAAATATCCGCACGAAATATTTCAACAGATCAGAACTCCGATCGGCATCAATTCCATTTTTGCACGTGAAGGAAACATTTCGTTCCGTGAAAGCTGGCCTGATACTACCGAACCGGGTACGATCATCATGAATCATGTTAATGCTCATATTGGCAATATCTCGAACGATACAAGTAATGGCGGGCAAACCAAACCGACACAGATCGATGGCGATCTCAAGCTTATGGGTGAGGGATTTCTCAGCTATAATCTGACCTACCAGCTTATGAATCCAGAGATCTCTATGAACATTCACGGACATGCCGGGAGTATGGATGCTTCGGTTTTGAACAATTACCTTGCACTCACTGAACCATTCACGTTAAGCGGCGTGGTTGAATCTGCGGATTTCAATATTGATATAAAGAATAACTATATGACGGGAATCCTTATACCGCAATACGATAGCCTTCATGTAAAATTTTTTCGGTGGGATAAATTTCCACCTGGGTTAGTCTCCTTTCTGGCAAATGCTCTTTTCATGCGTTCTCACAACACCCCCACTCTCGATCATCCGCTTCATCAGGCAGAAATCTCAGCGGAAATAGATCGGAGCACAAGTTTATTCTGGGCAATATGGCTACCGATACGCAGCGGCATCGGTTCGATCATCCGCATTCCGGAGTGGGTGTGGTAGAAAGGAATTACAAATTCGAAATTATTTGCCTGACGGTTTGGCAGGTCCTTTCTGTGTCGGAGCAGTCGCCGGAGTTTCCGGCGAGCCTGTGGCAGGAGCTGGCTCTGTGCCAAAATTCACCTTCGGAGCATTCTCGGCTCCGGGTGCGGCTTGGAAATATTGGTATGCTGAAAAGCCCGACATTCCGGCAATAATGCTTGATGGGAAAACACGGATGCTCCGATTAAATTCATTTACGTTATCATTATAACGGTTTCGTTCGATACGAACACGGCTTTCCTGCCCTTCGATCTGCGACATAAGCGTCGAAAAATTTGCCTGCGATTTCAGATCGGGATATTTCTCCACCGTGACAAGTAGTCTGGAAATTGCACTTGAAACATTATCCTGAAGCTTCTGGAAGTTTGCAAAGGCTTGCGGATCTTTCAATGCTTCAGGAGTTAGAGTAACTCCTGTCGCTTTTGAACGGGCACTGATCACTTCATCAAGCGTTTGACGTTCAGCAATGGCAGAACCTTGTACCGTTGCAACAAGATTCGGAATAAGATCAAGTCGTTGCTGATAGACATTATTCAATTGCCCTAATTGGGCTTTGATATTTTCTTCTTTGGTGACTAAACCGTTATAAGTGCTTTGCCACCAGAAAAAAAGAATGAGAATAAAAAACAAAATACCACCGATGATCAACCAGGATTTTTTCATATAAAATAATAATGTACAAAACGGTCATTCTGAGCAGAGCAAAGAATAACAGCTAAAACTTTACGAAATTATCATTCCAATGTAACGATTACAACCTCAGGCCGATATTTGCCTGCATCGTGATGATCCGCCAGGATCCGTGTGCAACNNATTGCAGAAGTCGTGGTAATCTCCGATTACCGTTGTCACAGGATAGCCGACTCTGGCTTCGAAGACAAGCTGATGTCCGGAAATATAACCGAGCTTGATGCCAAGGCCCGCACGAATATCGAACCGAAACTCATGGTATGTATCGATGGTTTTCCACTCGGCATATCTTTCATCCGCTACTGCACCTTCGCGTACGGAGAGACCTGTTGTAGCAAGCCCTGCACTGCCTCCGATTAAGAAATAACCGTTGGCTTTTTCGTTCTGAAATTTTACGAATCCTTCAAAGAGCGCATAAGAAAAATAATGCGTCACCGGCAGAGTAGCGGAAACCCTATCCGTATAATTGATGATTGCGCATGTTCCGTCGGCGGCATGTGCCCTCATATCCTGGTAGGCAAAATCAAAATATGCGCCAATAGGCTGTTTATCCTCGGTAAGATCGAATGCAAGTCCGAATCCATATCCGACTCCCTGAGCACTTTTCGGGAAAGCCTGGCCAGATTGAAGGTTATAGCTTATTGTAGCATACGGCATAACAGTCAGTGACTTTACAATTCCGACATCTTGCCTTGCTACCCTTTTACGTTTAGTCGTATCTGCCTGTTGTGCAAAAAGCGATGAACATAACAGCAGTACAATCGCAAGAGCAGAAAAAATGTTTCGGTATGATATCCTATATTTCATCCTTTACCAGGCATATCCAAGATAAATCGCAACAACAGGATAGATACCTGTAAAGGAACTTTCCCCTTCGGGAAGCTGTCCGCCCGGTGTTATTCCGAACCTCACGCCAACCGTCGGTTCAACCGTAAACTGATCAAAGAAAAATTTATACGCGCCATCTGCACCGAGAGAAAATAATATGTTATTTCTGATGAGATTCTTGAAAAAGAAGACGTCAACTGCAGGGGCAACACTAAAAGCAGATAACGCACGGCTATCAAGAATATAAAATCTATACGCAGCGCCGAATCCAATTGCCGTCGTATTACCGTTTGTCGATGAACTCGTTGTGCTTTTCAGGACATATTCTGCCTTCAGGAGTAAACTCGATGTCGGGTTGAGTTTCAATTCTAATTGACCGCTAAAAGTATTCCAAACAAGGTAGTCCACAAAATCAATAGCGATGTCATTATTTTTGGAACTGGCTCTCTGCGAGTACCCGGCCTTGGGCAGAACAAGCAATACAGAATATAATAGAATGACTAAAAGTGAAGCGAAGAGACGTGTTTTCATAGAAGAAATGAGTAAATGATGAATCAATACTACGCAAATATACGGTCTTTAATCATGCTCCGAGTTCATATTCCTTTAGAAGCTGGCGCGCGATTACAATATGTTGAATCTCCGAGGTGCCTTCATAGATCTCTGTGATCTTCGCATCCCGCAGCGCTCTCTCGACTAAATACTCGCGTACATAGCCATATCCGCCGTGAATCTGGATCGCTTGATTTGCAACTTCCATTGCGATCGTCGAAG
>PLXB01000418.1 GCA_003151215.1 Ignavibacteriota bacterium | reverse complement strand
TCGATAAGATCATGCCGTTTCCGTGAAGTTCGCGTGAGCCGGTCCATAAGCCATTTGTCTTTTCTTCTTTCATTAAAGTAGTAACTTTGTATACAGAGAGAGAATTCCTTTCTTCCAATAATGGATTTCTACGGTTTACATATAATCGACTGGCTCATCATCGCGCTCTATCTGGGCGCGCTGATAGTCATTGGCCGCTGGACTCGGAAGAAAATCAAGAACACGGGCGATATCTTCCAAGCGGGGCGCAGTTTCGGGAAGGTGATGACGAGCTTTCTGAATTTCGGCAATATGGTCAGCGCCGATCAGGCAGCGGGTGTGACGCGCGAAATCTACCGGCAAGGATTATCCGGTGTCTGGTTTCAGAATCTGGTTCTCTTCATTACACCATTCTACTGGTTCAGCTCCGTTCTTCAGCGCCGCGCACGCTACCTTGCTCCCGGCGATATTTATGAGCACCGCTTCCAATCGAAATTTCTTTCCGGGCTTTTTGCACTATATCTTTTGCTCGCGGCTATCTATGGCTCTTCGCTTGGTTATCTCATTACAGGAAAGACGATGCAGGCCGTTTTGATAAAACCTGAGACCGAATGCACAACAGAAGAAAAGCAAAGTGTTGCAATGTTTCGGGAGATGAAAACCCTCGAAGTCAAATCATCTTCGACGAACGACGAAGGACGATCGACGATAGACAATGCACGTCTTGATTATTTACATGAGCTTGAAAAGAAAGGAGAGATTAAAGCCACGATTTCCTATCTTGATCTAACGACATTCTATATTATCTATGGGTTAGTTACAGCTGCCTACGTCATTATGGGCGGACTCTTCGCCGCTGCATATACGGATGTTTTGCAGGGAATCATGATCTTTTTCCTTTCCACGGCGCTGATCCCCGTCGGGCTTCATGCGCTCGGAGGTTTTGCCGGACTTCATGCGAAAGTACCCGATGCAATGTTTAATCTTTTCGGATCCGGAGCGGGAAGCGAATACACTTGGTACTTTGTACTGACGATGGTCATCGTAAATCTCATCGGACTTGCGCCGCGCAATTTCACAGTCGGCGGCTCGGCGAAAGATGATGCCTCGGCGCGAATAGGAATGGTAACTGGCGCATTCGCAAAACGCCTGATAATTATTGGA
This sequence comes from Ignavibacteriota bacterium, assembly GCA_003151215.1. Next base: position 3,757 of record PLXB01000418.1, on the reverse strand, counting down.
TGGGCACTGACGGGTGTGATCGCAGTCGGACTTTATGCCGATAAACTTTCCGATGCAACATTCATCTGGGGCACGATGACGCTTGATTTGCTTGGCACCGGATTTGTCGGACTGATGATCGCAAGTGTCCTTGCTGCGAATATGGCATCGAAAGCCGGTTCGAGCCTGGAGTGGTCGGCGGCATTTACGAAAAATATTTTGCTTCCGCTTAGACCTGCTACTTCTGATAAAAGACAATTGCTTTTCGGAAGACTTGTAATATTTATTGTACTTATTGGCGGCATATTCTTTGCTTATGCAGTCGATGATATTTTTGTTGTTTTCAAATATGTGCTTTCGATCGGGACTGTCGTTGGTCCTGCCCTTTGGCTTGTGTATTTCTGGCGGAGACTTTCGACGAAGGCAGTCATTGTTCAGATGGTGCTTTCGATCATGATCACGGTTGTTGTTCCGAATATTATTCCGACAATACCTTCGCTGCGGCACAGTCCGGCACTTACTCAGGAAACAAGAGCATATACTGAGGTTACGAAAGTCCGCGCAAAAGAATCGGATCTGAAGAATGGTCTCGCAAAATCAGTTGGTGAGAAGATCGAGAAATCGGTGACGGTGCGGCCTATAGCTATCTATTTTGAGAACGTAGTGCGGATCGATCCTAAAGATCCTAACTCGTTGAAAGATGGAAATGGTGTTTTCAAATTCCAGCTATGGTTGTTGAGTATGCTCGGTCTTGATCTGGAAAATTTTTCGAAGGCAGGACTTTCGACAGCCTCGTTCGCATTCGATATTATTTTCCCCTTTATAATCCTCTTCATCGTAAGCCTCCTGACAAAACCGAACAGCGAAAAAATCTTACGGGAGTTTTATGCGAGAGCTCATACGCCGGCAATCGCTAATAGAGAGCTTGATGCGCTTGAAGTACAGAAGCGCATCGATGATCCTGAACTTGTCGAATATGATAAGATCTTTCCGCATTCGAACTGGGAATTCCCTAAACCAACGCGTCAGGATATATGGGGATTCGCAGCTTGTTGGGCAGGCGTGGCTGTTATAATTCTGCTTTATTTCATCATCATGAATATTGGCTCGTAGTTTTGCAGAAATATGAACGAGCAAAAACTGCATCCTGATTTTCAAACGAATCCACCCGATACCGAATATTTCTTTATCGGATCGGGAAAAATTCAGGCTGCGATCCAGTGGAGCAAGCATCCTGAATGTACACCTCTCGGACTGATCATTTCCCGCCCGGAGCATTTCTCACGAAAAGCAGCCAGCCACTTATTTCATCCGGAATTTGGACTTGAGAGAACGTTGGTAACCGTGATCATTGATGGCATCCGGTATAAACCTTCTCATAGCGATCTGGATATACGGTGGAGTGAGTACGAAGGAGTGCCGAATATTTTTGCCACTTGGCATGCTGGAGATTGCACAATTCGTGAAAGCTTTCATACGAGTCCGGAGTCGGATTATCTTATCCGATGGGTAAATATTATTGGTGCGGGAACAAGAAAAGTTGAAGTAGAAGCGGCACTCTATGCGAACCCCGCGCTTTTTTCATCCTTTGGTTCAGATAAGAATTTCCTTTATGCAAAAGGATACGACTTGATTTACCTTGCAACAAAGCAGCAGAATTCCTTCGCAGAACGTTTCATGAAGGTTATTCCCGAGCCGTTCTTTGGCGGAAGCCTGGAAGCGCACCTTATTTATTCATTCCATGGAGAAGAAATCGATATCAATGACGGATTCGATTCTGAGCGCGAATATTGGGAGAAGACATCAACGGTGATTGCAAAAGATAAACCGGCGGAAATTCTCGCGGCGATATTCAAGGCGGCAAAGATCGGTCTTCATTCGGCAATTGCTATCGGCGGCAGATTCGATTCAAGCATTTGGCAATACGGAATGGAATGGGGACGCGATGCTTCGGTAGTTGTCGAGGCATTAGTACATTCAGGCCAGTTCGAACTTGCAAAATCGGTTCTGCAAAATATCCTGACCAAACTTTCAAATGATGAGGGCATGATAGCCGAAGCGAGCCGATTCCGTGGAGGAGCTAACTCAGAGCTGGATTCGAACGGGCTTGTTCTCCATTCACTTCAGACTTATATGGAGTGGACAGATGATGTTTCATTTATCAAAGAACATTGGAAACGAATTGTTTCAACTGCAGACTTTTTGCTCTGTCCTGAATTCCTTGATGAAGAAACCGGTATGTTGAAATCATCGCGGGATCTATGGGAGCGGATGGAAGCAATGGGCTTAAAACAGGGATATGATGTTGCTCACCAGACATTTGGTATTATTGGCTTAGAAGCTGCGAGTGAGCTTGCAAAAAAAATGGGCGAGAAGGATTCTTGTCTCCGCTGGTATAATGCATCAGAGAAAATGAGATCGTCGTTTCTCTCTCATCCCACTCATTCGATGATCGAAAATGGAAAGATCATAAAGCGACGTTTACTTGATGGGCAAGTTCAAAAAGAACTTCATGTAGAGCGCGAAGAAAAGAATAATGATTTCTTTGTCAATTTCATACCGGGCGGAATGCCGCTTGCCGAAGAGGGAAAACATTTCTTAGAGCCCGATACAGCACAAAGTTTACCGATCATTTATGGCATCGTAGATCCGAAATCAGATGTTGCCTGCAGTACTATGCAGGATCTTGAGAAGCTCTGGTCCCAGGCATGGAATGGCGGCGGATATGGGCGCTATGATGTTTCCGGCGAACCCGATTCTCCCGGACCGTGGCCGCTTGCAACGTGCCTCATAGCACAGGCATATTTTGGAATGGGAGAGAATGAGAAAGCGATCAAAGCAGTAAATTGGCTTATAGAAAAAGCGGGAAGCGGAGGATCATGGTTTGAGTTTTATGGAGAACGCCCTACTCCGCCGCTGCCTCCGGTAGGAATTCTTCCCTGGACATGGGCGCAATATATCACACTTGTGGTCACGAATATTTTGGGAGCGAAAGTGGAAAATGGAAAAATTCACCTTTCGGCAAGGGTTGATGGATTGGATGCAAAGTTGAGATTTAGGAATGAGTAGAAAAAGTGGGCTCAGGTATCATGTAGCAGGTGTCAGGAAAATTCTTTTTCCTTTTCTCACTTTATCTTTTTTCATTCTTCACCCTTCATCCCTTATCCTTGCCCAACATACACGTCTTTATGCCTGTGCACTTGCAAGCGACGATCCGGCTGCATTCATGGGAGGGAGTTCACTCGGTTCAGGATTATGGCAGAGCGACGACACGGCAAAAACATGGAAGCAGCTTGGTTGGAAACATGTAAAGTGTTATTCTGTCGATGTTGTAAATAACAGCAATGGAAAAATAATTTATCAAAGCTGCGGCAACGGCGTCCTTCGATCAACTGATGCGGGAGTAAATTGGAAATTGCTTACGGACTGGCGTGTAACCGAAGTTATGGATATCGTCATCGATCAACAAGAGCCAAACAATATTTATATTGCAACGTCCGACGGGATTTGGAAAAGCGATGATGGAGGAAATACGTGGTATGAAACAGACATTGGCATTCCGTATCCGATATTTGTTTCGCGGATCAAGATCGATCCCGTCAACCATTTGAATGTATATGCCGCCACGGAAAACGGACTTTATGAATCAAAAGACGGTGCCGCACTTTGGAACAAAGTCAAAGGAGGCAGCGGTGCAATCCGGGATATGATCATTGGCAGAAGCGGTGCAGAGGCATGGGTTGATGATGACGGAGGGTGTTATTTTAATGGTGCCAAG
>PLXB01000171.1 GCA_003151215.1 Ignavibacteriota bacterium | reverse complement strand
AGCAACTGTTCGTATGCTTCAGGTATAGAAGTTTCACCAAAAGTTTCGCGGTAATGAAAATCCATATCGACAGCGCGAACTTCTTTTTCCATATCGGGGACTTTCGCAATAAATTGCAGATGAAATCCTTCATCAGGCTGTATACAAATACTCAAACGATTTGCAGGAACAGACTCAATATTCGAATGCATCTTGAGCATCTGATGCGGAGCTGAACGGAATTGAACCACGATCTCCGATACTTTCTCCTTCAGCATTTTCCCTGAACGCAGATAAAATGGCACACCCTCCCAGCGCCAATTATCAATAAAAAGCCGGAGTGCAGCAAATGTCTCGGTTGATGAATTCGGCTCAACACCTTCTTCGGATGTATACCCCTCATATTGAGCCCGTACAGTTGATAACGAACTTGAGGTTTCAGGTATCGCTTGTAAAGAAGCAAGTACTTTAACTTTTTCATCGCGAAGCGTATCGGCATTAAGGACAGCCGGGGGTTCCATGGTAATTAAAGTGAGCAGTTGAAGAAGGTGATTTTGAAACATATCGCGTAATGCTCCCGCTTTATCATAATATCCTGCGCGATGCCCGACACCCTCTGTCTCTCCGACCGTGATCTGAATATGTTCGATATAATTGCGATTCCAGAGCGGTTCAAAAATTGAATTACCAAAACGGAAGACTAAAATATTTTGTACGGTCTCTTTACCAAGATAATGGTCAATCCTATAGATCTGGCTTTCATCAATGACGCTATGAAGTTCTTTCGTAAGCGATTGAGCGGATTGCAGATCGTTGCCGAACGGTTTTTCTATAATGATGCGGCGGTATCCAGTTTCGGCCGATTCGGTGAGCATCCTTGCTTCGCCTAACTGAGCGACGATCACTGAAAAAAAACGTGTAGCCGTAGCAAAATAATAAATTCTGTTTCCTTGAGAAGTATCGGCTTCATCGATCTTTTTTTCAAGTGTAGCGTAATCTTCTTTGTTTTGGAAATCTCCCTTAATGTAGGTGAGAAGCTTTTCAAAAGCTGACCAATCGGAGTCATTATATTCTGAGCCCATGTATTTATTTGCTGCAGATTTTACTTTACTGCGAAACGATAGATCGTCAAGATCCTCCATCGAAAAACCAATAATGGAAATGTCATGTGGAAGCCGTGATTTGCGGTAGGTATTATATAAGGCAGGAATAAGTTTCCTTTCGGTAAGATCACCGCCGGCACCGAAAATAATTATGAATGTGCGCATANNACGCCATGGATATCGCTTCCAAAATCAAAGCGAAGCACATGACGCTTGCCCTGTAATAATGCTTCTCTATCACCTAATGACTGCGCTTTGATCAGTGTTCCGAACGTTATCGAAGATTTATAGGAATCTGCACTTTCAGGAATTGGCAGATCTTTTATTGGATCACCGATAATTTGAATAAAAAGTCCATTCCCGGAATCGCCTTTATGTAATTGCCCCGTAGAATGCAGAAAACTTGGTCCATAGCCGATCATTGTTGCTGTTTTCATTTTATCCCGAAGTTCAAGACGCATTGTATGAAGAATTTTATCGGTCTCCTCATTTTCTGCGATATATGCTTGAAGCATTATGTAACTTCTTGATTGCCCGGACCTATTTCCTTCAATCATAGAAGCTAAAAAAAGTTTGAACGCATCTTGAATTGAAGCAGCTGGATCGGCAGTAAATACTTTTACTTTATCTTCTTCAAATGTCGGCTGCGGAGTCGGGAGTTTCCCATCTTTTTCGTAGGCTGCCACCATCTCTTTGGCAAGAACTTTTGCCGATTCCACATTCGGCTGGTCAAAAGGATTTATTCTCAATCGTTGACCTGCAATTGCCGTCGCAAATTCCCATCTAAAGAATTCGCCGCCGAGATCATATATATCTTTAAGGGTTATGCTAATAACAGGTTGTTTCGATTCGATCAATGAATTTACTTGCTTATCATATGTGGAATCCCCATTCATTTTTAAATAAACAAACAGCCTATCGTTTGCATATACTGATGGAATTCCGGTATCTTCACCATTAACTGGTATTATTCCCTTTCCTTCTTTGCCCGTACTCTCAGCAAGTAATTGCTCTGCCCATTCGGCGAAATGAGCAAACGATGGGGACGCAATGATAGTCAGTTTGTCGCGTCCAACAAGTGCAAGTTCACCCATCGCGGCACCGAAGTATGCTGTATCGTTTGTGTCATTTTGAGAATCGCCGGCAATAGCCTTAGCTTTTTCAAGAAGCTTTTCTATATCAATACCAAGTAGTGCCGCAGGCACAAGTCCAAAGTGCGACAAGGCAGAATATCTGCCGCCGATATTCGGATCGTTTAGGAATGCAGCGCGAAAATTATATTCTTTTGCGAGGCTTTCGAGTGAACTTCCGGGATCCGTAATTGCTATAAAATGTGCTCCGGCATTTCCCATGCCTAATTCATCGGCAGTACGTCGATAAAAATATTTGAAGAAAGAGAGGGTTTCAACTGTTCCACCTGATTTTGTAGAAACAATAAAAAGTGTTTTCGCATAATCAAGATCGGTATCGATGCCGGATATCGTATCGGATGCAGTGCTGTCGAGTATACTCATACCAAGATAATCCTCTTTCACTCCAAAAGTGGAAGCAAAGAACTTCGGTGCAAGACTCGATCCGCCCATACCCAAAAGAACAGCATGGGTATAACCATCTTTCCTTACTGCATCTACAAAAGTATAGATCTCGGGAAGGGCCGGCGTCATTGTCTCAAAAAGCCTCAGCCAACCGAGGCGGTTAGAGATCTCAGTCGGTTCAGGTTTCCAAACGGTGAAATCACTTGCCCAGATCCGCGATATTATTTTTTTATTTTTAATATACTTAAGCGCAGAATCCACAGTAGGCTGGTATTCATTTAAAGAGGATTTGTATTGTTCGTTCATATCGATAATTATTTCTTAGATTTCGAAAGTATCATTTTTGCTTTTTGAATGATGTTATCCGCTGTAAAACCAAATTTTTCAAAAAGAATATTCGATGGTGCCGATGCTCCGAATGTTGACATTCCGATAAATTCACCCTGACTTCCTATATATCTATCCCAGCCTAACCGTATTGCGGCTTCAATTGCAATGCGGGAGGTAATATCGGGCGGCAAAATCTTATCGCGATAGGCTTGTGGTTGTTTTTCAAATAAATCCCAGGACGGCATACTCACGATACGAACTCCACTCCCTTCTTTCGAAAGCTGTTCGGCTGCTTCGAGAGCAAGATGAACTTCCGAGCCTGTTGCAATAATTATGAGATCGGGTGTTCTATTCTCAGTATCTTTGAGAATATAAGCACCTTTCATTATCTGTTCTGCCGAACTATATTTTGTTTGATCGATCACCGGAATTTTCTGACGCGTCAATACAAGCATAACAGGGCCATCACGATACTCCAATGCAAATTTCCATGCCTGTATTGTTTCGTTCGCATCTGCCGGACGAATCAACGTCAAGCCAGGTATTGCGCGAAATGATGTTAAGTGTTCGATCGGCTGATGCGTCGGTCCGTCTTCGCCAACGCCAATGCTGTCGTGTGTATAAACAAAGATTACGGGGTATTTTGCCAGCGCTGCAAGGCGAATCGTGGGACGCATGTAATCGGTGAAGCAAAAATATGTTGCACCATAAGGGATAAGAATGCCGGTGGCGGCGATGCCATTCATGATCGCGCCCATTCCATGTTCGCGAATACCGTAATGTAAATATCTGCCGCTCCTATTTTCTCGCGAAAAGGGGATTGCACCTTTATAGATCGATTTTGTTGAATCGGCAAGATCGGCTGAACCCCCGATAAGGAAGGGTAGTTTTGGCATTAGTGCATCTAATAATTTTCCTTGCGCTTCACGTGTTGCAATAGGTTTTGAAGTGTCAAATATCGGCCAGGATTCACGCCATAACTTTTCCCAATCTTGAGGACGTTTTTTCTTTATAGCAGAATTAAATTCGGAGGCGAGATCAGGATAAGTTTTTGAATATGACTCGAAAAGCGTCACCCATTTTTTTTCGAGTTCTTCTCCCTTACTAACTTGCTCTCTGAATTTTACCAGTGATTCATCCGGTATATAAAATGTTTTTTCAGGATCCCAGCCGTAAGCTTTTTTTGTAAGGGCCACTTCTTCTTTGCCCAACGGAGAACCGTGAGCTTCCGGAGTATCATGTTTATTAGGTGATCCGTATCCTATATGAGTGCGCCATTTAATGAACGAAGGTCGACCGATCTCTTCTTTTGCATTATTAATGGCGTTTTCGAATGTATCGAGATCGTTGCCATCTCCATCGACAACCTGTACATGCCAGCCATATCCCTCATAACGCTTTGCGACATCTTCGGTGAAAGCCAGAGAGGTATTACCATCGATTGATATATGATTATCATCATAGATGACGATCAGATTATTCAATCCGAGATGTCCGGCAAGCGATGACGTTTCCGAGGAAACGCCTTCTTCGAGATCACCGTCGCTTGCAAAAACATAGATATTATAGTCTATGATAGGAAATTGGTTGCGATTAAAATATTCAGCAAGATATTTTTCCGCGATCGCCATTCCGACTGCGTTCGAAATTCCTTGTCCAAGAGGACCGGTAGTTACTTCAACTCCGGGAGTAAGATTACTTTCGGGATGACCCGGGGTTTTACTTCCCCATTGACGAAAATTTTTTATTTCATCGAGAGAAAGATCATACCCGGTCAAATATAAAAGGGCATAAAGCAGCATTGAACCATGCCCACATGAAAGAACGAATCTATCTCGATTCATCCATCGCGGATTTTTTGGATTATAACGTAAGTGCTTTGTCCAGAGAGCGTATGCTGCAGGAGCCATACCCATTGGCATTCCCGGATGCCCGGAGTTTGCCTTTTCGACGGCATCTATCGCTAACGTTCGTATAGTATTGATACAAAGTGAATCAATGTTTTTCATATTAATTTCCGACTTTGACGGATAAAAATTTAATTAATGCTCAATCCGTATTTTTTGAGTTTCTCTACTGTTGATATGTAATCGGTATGGTGAAGACCATAGATCCCAAGATGTTCTGCTTCAGCAACGAACATAGCACGATCATCAATACATAGTACGTGTTTCGGCTGTACTTGCGCAATATCTATTGCGACTCGGTATATATCTGAATCCGGTTTTCGGAAGTGAACAAAACACGATACAACGAAAATATCGATAAAACTTCTGAGATCAAACATATTGACGCGGTAATCATTAAGTTCACGCGCTTCATTGCTTACTGTAACGATCTTCAAGTTGTACCTTTTTTTTACATCTCGCATTAATTCGATCATTTCGGGGAATGGCTGCGACTGCTTAAACATGAAGTCTTTGAACTCGGATTTAGAGAATGGTCTCTTTATATAAAAAATAACACGATCGAGATACTGGTCAAGGGCTATCTTGCCAGATTCATACGTATCAAAGGTAAGATGGTGGCGCTCGTTTATTTCGTCATAATCAAGATGGAATGTTTCCGTCGCATGTTTTCTGATCGACGCATCCCAGCCATTTGTGAGGATCACTCCGCCTATGTCCAGAAAAAGTGTGGTAATTCCTAAACCGTTCGTCATGTGATCTGATAATTATTTTCGACTTGCATGCTATCTTTCTTAATGCTCTCTATTCCTTTGTCAAGGTAACAGATGGGGAAAAAATAGGGGTAGGGTAATTTGGAGACGCATAAAAACGTGAATAATGGAAATAAGGTTTTCTCTTTTTAAGGTTCGTGACGGCGGATTCAGATATTGGCAGTACATTTACCGTGGAAAAAATCGTTCGAAGACTTTGTGCTCCCTGGGGGACTCGAACCC
>PLXB01000120.1 GCA_003151215.1 Ignavibacteriota bacterium | reverse complement strand
TCATTGCGAGCCGGACTTTAGTCAGGCGTGGCAATCTTAAATCCCTATAACAGCATTCTCTATGAGGCATATTTTTTTGCTTCCATCCTTAAGTTGGGTGCCTATTATTGGCAAGATGAATATACGAAATAAAAGACCGCTTGTCAAGGTGCCCAAAGAGGAAAGTTGCTAATAATTTACCACATAACCCATAGAGTACCTTGCCTAAAATCTGCATTCTTTTGCTCCAAAAGTAATTCGAAAATAGAGTACCTCATAGAGTAACGGATTCTTGATTTATCGTCGTAATTTACAACAAGTCCTCTTCATGGGGATAAAAACAATTCGTTCATTCACGTAAAAAAGAAAATTAAATTATGCATGATCCATCATTCCAAACGGCAGCCAGCCGTTTTTCGCGCATTTTGTGTATCTTTGCTGTGCTTTTTGCGTTTATCAATGCAAGGGCGCAGGACGTTCCCCATATCATCAGTTATCAGGGACAAATCACAACATCGGATGGCATAGCCATGAACGGCACTCATCATATAACGGCAACACTATACTCCGATCACTTCGGAAAGACTTCCGTATGGCAAGGGACTTATGATGCAGCAATAACCAATGGCATCTTTAATATTGTCCTCGGCGCGGGAGTCTCGAAACTACCCGATGTTGCAGAGATGAACCGATCGCTTTGGGTCGGTATCAGCGTAGACGAAGGTGAGGAAATGCAGCCTCTTACGCAGCTTTCTTCTGTGCCTTACGCCCTTAATGTACCCGATCAATCCATCACGATGGCGAAACTTGCACCGGATGTGGTGCTGGGTACGAGGAATACTCCTACTCCTCAGCATGACCCTGACGATTGGGCACTTAATGGAAATACTCTTGGCTTTGATGCTTGGCTTGGAAGCAAGGACAATCATGCCATAGAGATTCATGTTTATGATACAGGAAGCGTTTCTACAAGCGGAAGAGTAATGCGATTCGACGGAAGTAATATCCTTGCCGGTTATAAACTCAATACTATTTCCGGAGGTACGAACGTTATTGGCGGTGGTGGCTATCAGCAAAGTACTTATCCATATACGAATCACCCTAATAATATTGGATCCTATGGTAGTAGTTATTATAGCTTTCTTGGAGGCGGTGCGGGCAATGAACTTACTGCAATTGGTGGTTTTCTTGGCGGAGGAGTTAGTAATATCGAGGTCGGTTATTATAATGCTATATGCGGCGGTAATCTGAATACAATCGGGACAACAACGGGTGTATCGCCTGGCAGTTATTCATTTATAGGTACCGGATTAAGCGATACGATCACGAGCGAGTATTCGTCAATTGTCGGTGGCGCATATAATTTAATCAGTTCAACATTTGATAATGCTGATTTTTCTGCAATACTTGNNAGGATATTCGGAACCAATTCTACCATTCTTGGTGGTGGGGGATTAACCCTAGGGAATAGAAGTATCGGCTTTCTTGGGTACGATGGAATAAATATAACCGTAGGTGATACGACTGCGTATCTGGGTAATGTGGATTTATTACTTGATAACACTGATGACGTTGCTAAAAAACTGATGTTATTTTCTCCAGGTTTCGGACTCGGGAATTATACGTCATTCGAGGCAAATACACAATTTGGGAATATCAGGTATATTTTGCCGGCAGTAATAGGAAGTACAAACCAAGTGCTGACTTTAGGCTCAGTCTCAGGTACAGTCGGTACCTTAGGCTGGCAGGATGCAACCAGTCTTGCCAATGCCTGGAATCTGCCGGGTAATGCAGGGACGACATCTATAGGAGATGGCGGGTCTAATTATCTGGGAACCTCAGATAATAAAGCATTCGAAATTCGCATCAATCAAAATGATGCCAATTCGAATCGAGGTGATAAAAGAGTCATGCGTTTCGAGCCAAATACTTCAGCTAATACCGGACCGAATATCATCGGAGGTTATCAGGGTAATAACATTACCGGAGGCGTCGGAAGTATCATCTGCGGGGGTGGAAGCAGCGGAAATGAAAACAGGGACACAGCAGATTTTAGCGTCATTGTCGGCGGCGCTAAAAATATTATCGAATCATGGAGCGGCTCCAATAAATATTCATTTATCGGAGGTGGTTTTGGTAATACTATTCTTGGCGATGAACCCCCTCCACCATCTGACGATGCACCACGGTTTGCAACCATTGTTGGAGGGTTTAATAATACCGCTATCGATAGTTGTAGTTTCATAGGCGGTGGTGCAAATAATAATGCTCAAGAGGAATATTCCGTAGTCGTTGCCGGAAAAAATAATATTGCCGCTTCTTATGCCGGGGTAGTCAGTGGTGATAGTAATCAAGCTACTTCTAAATATAGTTTTGTTGGTGGTGGTCTGAATAATCAAAGTCAAGGACAATTCTCATTTATTGGCTCCGGTGATTCAAATCGTGCTTTTAATTCGGGTTCCGTAGTTAGCGGAGGAGATAATAATGTTGCACAAGGGAATAATTCATTCCTCGGTGGTGGCTCACATAATTCAATTACTCAACCTTTCTCAGCAATCGCAGCTGGTTTGAGAAACCAAGTCATAGGTACAAATTCGTTTATCGGAAGTGGCAGGTCAGACTCGGTTTCAGCAGGTTTTTCTTCGATTGCAGGCGGAGACATTAATAAAATTATTAGCGGTGCCAATTTTTCCTTTATCGGAGGAGGGCAAAATAATGTGGTCGGTAACATCGGGTCATTTGGTCTATTTTCTAATATACTAGGTGGTGACCACGATAGCGCAGGGAGTTATGCGCAGACTGTGATCGGTTATTTTAATAAAGCTCAGGGAACCAGTATGAAACCTTTTTCTGGTACTCCAAATAGCATCAATTCTTTTGACAGAGTTTTCATCGTTGGCGCTGGTCAAAGTGCTCTTGATTCTTTTGGAGTTAATCCAGCAAGACCCGAAATTCGAAAAAATGCCTTCGAAGTAACGAACGATGGGCATGCCATTGTTTATGCAAGAAACGACACCGTTGCTATTTCAGTCAATCCAGCAATCAAAGGCGCAACATCGGTCGATAATACATGCATCGCTTGGGGGAATCAAACTTCGGGAAATGTTACTACTTCAAGCTTTGGAGTAGCATCGGCAATTTGGACCGTTGGTAATGTAGGTGTCTGTACGATTAAATTAAATTACGAGTATAGTGACACAGATCCAAATGGAACGAGCCCAAATCAAGTCAATACGATCAAGGGCTCTGCAATTACTGTAACAACTGTTTATGTCCCAGGTGTATCTACGCCTTGTACTGGAGTACAAGTAGAACCTATAACATTCAATGGCACACAGTACCAATTTATAGTGCATACATGGAGTAATGGTTGTACTTATACTAATGAACCATTCATGTTCCACGTCTTTGCACGTCCGTAATGCAAAAGTAACGCATAAAAATCACTCAAAGTCTTTTATGAAATTAAATCATTTACATAAAAAGAAGTCGAAGAGAGAGTTTCTTCATAGAAGACTTTTGAGTTGTATTTCAGTAGTAATTTTTGTAATTCTTTTGAATATCTCAGGCACCCTGTCAGCTCAATGGAAGAAGATAGCTCAGTTCCCAAAGTTTGTTCATGCAGTTTTTTTTAAGGAATACACGGCAACTCCTCTGGATGGATTCGTTTCTCTTGATGCTAATGGGCCACCGCAGCAGGATTTATGGAGAACGCTGGACGGAGGAAATACCTGGACGCAAATAACATTGGCTTCCGGTAATCTTGGTTATTATCCGGCGCCGGTTAGTTTTACATTTAAGAATTCTTCAGAGGGATGGTTCTGTAGTTTTGAGGGAAGCGATATTTACAAGACTGTAGATGGCGGCAATAGTTGGAATCAACTTGCAGGCAGCCCCGCTGTATATTCTGTTTTTTATGTTCCCTTAACAAATAATCTGTTAATTGCAGATGGT
>PLXB01000153.1 GCA_003151215.1 Ignavibacteriota bacterium | reverse complement strand
TCCCGGGATCATAACATCAGAGAAGAAACTCACGCCGCAATATGAAAAAAAATATCAATTACAGCATGTCACGGCAATGAATAGTTATTTTATCGATATTCTCTGCACAAGCCCGCAATATTCGAATATGGCACTGCGCCGCGCTATGAGCTTTGCAATCGATCGCGAGCAGATCGTAAAATATATCTTAAAAAGTGCTCCGCATGGACCGGCTGAGAATGGGATTGTTCCGCCAGGTTTTAGTAAGTATCCTATTGATGAGGTTCATGGCATTGCTTACAATCCCGATAGTGCACGGTATTGCCTCAAACAGTCTGGCTATGGACAAGGCGGGAAAGACCTTAACATCGTTTTGGCAGTGTATAACGAACCGCGTCCGCTACAGATCGCCAATGCCGTACAACATATGTGGCAAACGACACTTGGAGCCAAAGTCGATCTGAAAGTCATGCAGGCTGCACAACTTATAGATCAATCCGAAGATGGAAAACTTGATCTCTGGGTAACGCGCTGGTACGCTGATTACCCTGAAGTCGAAAATTTCCTGAATCTCGAATACGGCAAACTTATTCCTCCGAGTGCTTCGATGAAGAGTTACCCGAATAGCACAAGATGGAATAATGATGATTTTAATAAATATTTTGAACAAGCTTTGCAAACAACTGATGAAGCCAGCCGCGATAAGCTTTATGCAAAGGCTGAGAATATCATGGCACAGGAATCGCCTGCGATTCCGCTTTTTTACGAAGAACATTACCGGTTGCTGCAACCATGGGTAAGAGATAACCCGCTCGATCCGATGAATAGAATTGATCTGAAGTGGGTATGGCTGGATAAATAGTATGTCAAAGATCGTCATACAAAAATTCGGCAGAACGTCGGTACAGGATGCCGAGGCAATGCAGCGCGCTATGTCAATTGTGAAAAAGCATGGCATTAAACGTGGCATTCGTCCGCTCATTGTGCTCTCAGCGTGTGCAGGTGTAACCAATACACTCATTCGCATCGGCGAGCTTTCGCTGCTTGGTAAGATAGACCAGGCACACAAAACCATCAGTGATCTTGACCAGAGACATTTCGGAATTCTTCATGACCTCCATCTTTCCTTAAGGAATGAGCAGGAAGCCTCTCTTGCCCTCCGCTTTATTTGGCGGGAAATTCGCACCCTCGTACGAGGTGTAGAACTGCTCGGTGAACTTACACCGAAGATGAAAGATAAGCTACTTTCTTGCGGTGAGAGGGCCTCGACAGTAATTTTTTCCCATGCTCTCCGTGAAGAACTTTCGAAAAAAAACTTACCCGTTCATCTTTTCGATGCCCGTGAATTTTTTCTGACCGACTCGCAATTTACAGCTGCTCGTCCACAAGTAAACGAAATCACGAGACAGATGAAATTAATTGCTAAACGGCTTGCCACCGGAGCCATTGGCGTTACTCAGGGTTTCATAGGAGCGACAAAGAGGGGCGAGACGACAACAATCGGCAGAGGCGGCTCAGATTTTTCTGCAACTATAATGGGCGTGGCGGTCAAAGCAAGTGAAATTCAGATATGGACGGATGTAGCGGGCATCTATACCTGTGATCCCCGTATCGTTTCCGCAGCTTATGCACAGCCGGTTATTGCATTTGAAGATGCAAGCGCGATGGCATTTTTCGGAGCAAAAGTTCTGCATCCTGAAACAATAGGGCCTGCCATTGAAGCAGGTATTCCCGTTCGCGTGCTTTCTTCGAAGGAGCCCGAGAAAAAAGGAACAACGATCCTCACCAGCACTGCCGATGGAGTGATCATTGCAGGAATTGCCATCAAACGGAACATAATTTTAGCGAAAGCTTCAGCTCATGAAATGACACCTCAAAGTTCTACTCTTCGATCTATTTTTGAAACGTTGGAAAGAAAAAAAATCATTCCTCTTGCCGCAAGCATTTCATGCGACAATGCCCTTCTTGCTTTGGATGCAACGGAGACCTATTCCGAATTACATGAAGAGATCGATCGAATTGCACAGCTAATATTCCTTCCAAGACGGGGATTGATCACTCTTGTTGGCGAAGGACTGAAGGATAATCCCGGAATAGCAGCTCGGCTCCTCGGAGTATTAGATACTATTAACTGTGAGTTGATCTCTTATGGCGGTGCGAAAAATACTATCAATATCGTTGTTGAGGATGACCGGGTAGATAGTGCAGCAAAAAAAATCCATAAAGAATTTTTTAGTACTTATTAAATGTGATCGTCCCGCTTCTGGGAACTCCTAATAAAGAAACATTTTCCATGGGATAGTTTTTATCCTTTTCAATGAACTGAATGCGGTTGAATTGCAAAAGTGTGAAGGACGATGGGCCTTTAAATTTTAGACTGTCTCCATAAAAAATAGGCTCAAGCGTTACAATGATACTTCCGCTTGGCATATTCATTTGCTGTGGTTTCCATCCTCCCGGATATGGGTAGTGGTCATTAGCGCTATCGCTGTCATGACCTTCAGGAGTGGAAAATAGACCGTAAAAGAAATATTCGTGCGGTGTAAATTGCAGATCGATCGCCCATAACCCATACTTCCAGCCTTGCGGTGGAATATTCAAAGATAAAAGCGAAGGGGATTGCTTTAAACCGAGTAAATTCATCAAAT
This sequence comes from Ignavibacteriota bacterium, assembly GCA_003151215.1. Next base: position 4,017 of record PLXB01000153.1, on the reverse strand, counting down.
AAAACTCGTGAGTATAAGCCAGGCTATCGGATAAGGGCGATGTGAATACCAGCCCTCCATTAAGTGCGGAGAAATCTCCGAGTGTAGACTTTGAATCAAGACTGGTTGTCACCTGTTTTTTTGCAGAATCAAGATAGAATATTCCCCCATGAACTATCGGAAGCCCTGGGATCAGAGGAGCAGGAGTTTGTTCCAAAGTCATTAGTACATCTTTCAGACTATCGAGCGGTTCTTTAGAAGAGAACTTTCCGACCATTACAACCGAACCGTCTGCATTGCTACTGGAAACAGTAAGCGGCGCAATCATTTGCCAGGAAGTATCAGGCAATATTTTTGTCCATAATACGTAGAATTCATAAGACCGAAGCGGTTGTACACCAAAAATTCTTGCCAGATAATACACAGTAGTGCTGTCATACGGTGGAGGAGACTTTTGAGACGAAACGGGGTTATCTTTCTTGCAGCCTTCTGCAGAAAAAAAAATACAAAGAAAAAAAATGAGTGCAAATATTTTCACAAGTTAATAATTATTTCCTTTTCTTAAGAACACGCTTTTTCGTCGTTTGTTTCTTCATAAGAGCCGGAGGCGCATCGATTTCCATTCGGAGTAGAGCCGCGGCCAGTGTTTTGCCCTGTGCATCCTGCTTCAAACTGACCGTTCCACCGCCGCCAAGCGTATTATGAAGCAAGAAATTAAGCGCCCAGAGATTCGGAAGCTCGTAGCGTTCGACTTTTCCCTGACAAATGCCTTTAAAGTGCTTCTTTACAGAAGCCGAAGTAACTTTTGATTTGATAAGGGGATAAAATTTTTCTTCACGGGCTATCAGTCCTATATTTGCAGCATCGCCTTTATCGCCCGAACGGGCATGACAGATATCAAGAAGTTTAACTTTCACTTTTTATTTTTTATTTAAATGCAAACGCAAAGACAACAGCGCCGATCATAAAGAGAAAACTTACGATGTAATTCCATTTGATCGGTTCATCGAGATAGAGGTAAGCAAAGATCAGGAAGATAGTCAACGAACACACTTCCGCAATTATCTTTAACTGAGTAGCAGTGAACACTCCATAGCCTAAACGATTTGCCGGAACCTGGAAACAGTATTCCAGGAATGCAATTCCCCAACTGACGAGAATAACGATCCATAAGGGCTTCGACGTATATTTCAAATGGCCGTACCAGGCAATCGTCATAAAAGTGTTTGAAATAATGAGCAGCAGAATAGGTAGCAGCATCGGTATTTCAAAATAATAATATTTTTTTGTCTTTACTCAACAATAACCTTCGGCGTAACAGCAGTTTTTTTCAAAAGTGCCGGCCAATACGCAACAACATCACTTGGCTTCGGGCGTCCACCGGCAAAACCTGTTACGCTCGGAGGTCCTGTCAGGATCAGCGGCGCAATGTTCTTTCCGAATTCGACGATTGACTTTTTATCCTGTCCTCTGACAGCAAATTTTACTATAACTTCCTGCACATCATCATAATTTACCTCTGTCAAAGGTCCATGGCAGCTATCAACTCCGAGAAACTCTGTGCGCATTTCGTCGAATATGCATCCTGCTTTCTTCAAACGAGCGCGCAAAATTTTATCGGAAAGACGTGCTTTCTCCATAGCATCTGGCCAGGTGTATGTAAGATTTCCTTGTGCCGAATAGCCATCGTTATAAGACATCGAGACTTTATAGAATTCAGTTGCTGGCAATCCCTTGATACCAAATACTCTCACTCTATCTTTGCCGATATCTTCAAGATGAATGGAGGTAAAATCAGCAATGCAATCAGGAGTAATGTAATCTTTCGGATCACCGATCTCATAAAGAAGTTGTTCGGCAACAGTCTGGCGATTAACTAAACCGCCCGTCTTTGGATGTTTGGTAATAATAAATTCTCCGTTCGGATAAGCTTCGGCAATTGGAAATCCTATGTTTGCGAAATCTTTTACTTTCTTCCAATCAGCCGAGAAATTTCCGCCGGAGCTTTGGGCACCACATTCTAAAATATGTCCGGCTACGGTTCCGGCGGCAAGTTTATCCCAATCGTCTGCGCTCCAGCCGAATTCATAGATCATAGGGGCGAGTGTAAGGCCTGTATCCGTGGTTCGACCGGTTATAACGATCTGCGCGCCTTGTTTCAATGCCTCAACGATTGGCATCGCACCAAAATACACATTTGCGCTCAGGACTCTATCACGAACAGTACTGACAGGCTCCCCTGTCTCCATATTCTTTAGCATATGCCCTTCGGCAAGGACGGAGTCGAGCGTATCGAGAATATTATCCCCCAAGACTACTCCGACACGGATCGGAATCCCTCTTTTTCTTGCAACTGCAAAAATAGCATCGCGGCATGCTTCGGGATTTACTCCTCCGCCATTGGTTATAACCTTAATGTTCTTTTCGACAATATCGGGAAGGATCGCATCAATGACGTCAACTAAATCTTTTGCATAACCGGCATTCGGATCGCGCAGCTTTTGTTTTTGCATAATGGACATCGTCACCTCCGCCAGATAATCCATCATCATATAATCGAGCGAAGACTGCTTGCTCGCCAGTTTCACCTGATCAATGGGCGCAGATGGCAGATCGCCCCAAAACCCTTGTCCGGATGCAATACGAATCTTTTCTTTCATGAAGAAATCTTAGAAAATAGAATGGGGTAAGAACAAGTGCGGGAATGGATTAGTTGGAAGGCAGCCGCTTCAGTTTATAAAGAGGCACCGCAAGTATCATACCAATTATTGGAGAAACTAAATATAGAAATAAATTTTCCATGTGACCGCTTACAATAGCCGGTCCAATGGACCGTGCCGGATTCATTGATGCACCTGTAAGAGGTCCGGCAAAATACGCCATAATAAAAACAGCAAAACCGATCATGATCGCAGCGAGAATTCTGCTCTTGATATTCATCACTTCGGTTAAGGCAATCGATGCCATGAGCACAAACGATATAACGATCTCAATTCCGGCAGCAAGCCAGGGCGAAACTGTCGGCAGCGTCGAGCCAAGCGTAGCATTCTTCGGGAAGAGAAGATAAAGCAAAAAGCTTGCAAGCAACGCTCCAAAAATCTGCGCACCGATATGTTCGAAAGATCTCTTTGATGAAAATTTCCCGGCAATGATAAGAGCGACGGTAACTGCCGGTTTGAAATGGCTCTCAGCCAGTCTTCCGGCGCTCCCAATTGCCAGAGCAACTCCAAAACCCCAAAGCAGGCAAACACCTATATGCGTGACATTTCCTCCGGTGACCTCATTCAGAATAATTGCTCCGGTACCGATGAATACGATAATAAATGTGCCGAGAATTTCAGCAGCAATATATTTTTTCATCAAAATATTATTTCAAACCGATCCGTCTGACTTCGCGTTGGTAATCTTCAAAACTCAATTTATCTTCCGGTAGATCAAGCAACAGTCGAATCCGGTTCTCGATCTCCATCGCGATCTTTGCAAAGAAAGCTTTTTTTTCATCTTCCGATCCATCAAACTCTGCAGGATCTTCAAAACTCCAATGTGCGCTACTTTTTTGCCCGGGAAATATAGGACATGATTCTTTCGCTTTATCGCAGACCGTAATAATGAGATCCCATGGCTCATGAAGATAAAGATCGAGCGATTTCGACTTATTATGGGAGATATCTATTCCCATTTCGCTCATAGTTGAAATGGCAAGCGGATGAACAAAGCCGGCCGGTATTGATCCGGCACTGAATGCAATAAAACGATCACCTCCAAGGTGATTCAATAAAGCTTCTGCCATCTGAGATCTACAGGAATTTCCGGTGCAGAGAAAAAGTACTCGTTTTCTAAAAGGCATAGGAATAAATGGATGAACAAACAATCATTGCCCTAACTTAAGAAGTTTTCTTGCTGTTAGGTTTCGCCTTAAAATTAAATTTCTGTTAAAATTTCAGTATCTTCGTAGCATGAGCAAGCGCATAGGAATCATTGGGCAGCCTTGTATTGACGAGATCATCTCCCCAAACGGAGAAAAGACTTCGCAGGCAT
>PLXB01000070.1 GCA_003151215.1 Ignavibacteriota bacterium | reverse complement strand
AAGATCAATGGCGCGGAAGTCTAGGCCGGCCTTGACGCTGTGCCGCCCGACCTCCTTTGCGATCTGGGTAAACAGGTTTCTGGAGTACCAGAAGTCAGTGGTTGCCGTGGCGACACTCAGTGGAGTGAAGTTGGTGACGTTGACCGGCGGGAAGAAGGCGTATTGGTATTTGTAATTGGGTAGTCCAAGGGTGGCGGGATTAAAGCCCTACCTTAGGGGCAGTATGGTATTAGGATATCGATTGAAGCCAAAGCGGACGCTCGCTACGGTCGTCGGATTGACTGTGAAGATATTGTTTAATTGAGTCGCGTCCACGTGCCGGTCGTAAGTAATCGATCCCGAGCCCGGTGCGGTCCCGAGCGCGTTTCCAAACGGAATCAGGCTGCAGAACGGGCTTTGCCTTACTTCGAGGAACATCTTAAGAGAAATCCCGATGACAGAGGTCAAAAAATTAATTTTGCAATTCTTTTAGAATACTTGGATCGTAAAGAAGAAAGTTTACAAATCATTGACGAGCTGATCACAGGGTCAAATGCCGATGGTACGACTATTTATAATGGCGCCTGTATTATTGCAAGACAAGGGGATAATGAGAAAGCATTAATGGCTCTTGCAAAAGCGGTCGAGAAAGGATTTATATATCTTGATACATTTCATACCGACCCCGATCTCGACGGGCTTCGCAGCATGCCGGAGTTTCAGAAGCTGGTGAGCAAGTTAGAGGAGAAAATTGAGACAGAAAAATTGCGGGTTCAGGGAATGTAGAACGGAGTACAAATATGTTATTTCCCAAGCATAAAGAAAAAATCGTTTTCAGTCTGCGTGTAGATCCCGATCTTATGGCTGATTGTATTTTGCGAAATCACTTTTGAATAAAAAAGGTCATGCCAGAGTTCAATATCAACCTTGCTGCCGACAGGAATAGCTTTAAGCATATCAGGAGTAATATCCACAGAACCGGAATCGGAGTGCACTGAAAATTCTATAAACCCTATAGAGTCCTTTAATGGACTATTTGAACTGAGAAAAATACCTGAAACGGTTAAAGTTGCTCCCGCCGCCCCTGAATATTTTATCATGAAGCCCGATGATTTGGATACCGTATCCCAGAGAGTGTGATTCAGACAATTCATCTTTGCCGGCATTGTTACGTGTTCGGAGAAATTCATGGTGTTATAATCAATCACCGACCAGACCGTCGAATCCACTTTCGGAAAAGATAGTTTGTAATAATCATTCGCACTGTACCATGGCAATGCCTGCCCTCCCATAGAAACCAAACCTATAGTGGAAGTATAATCGCCGTTATTAAATGCGGCAGTAGCAGTCCAGTATGTCGAATCGGGCTGTTGGTCAGAGTATTCTCTGGTAATAGATAGACATGCGTCCATCGAAGAATCTTTTCCTGCAAAAGAGGGGTAGAAAGGTCCGACTGCGCGCTGGTATGCTGTAGGTGGTAAGTTTGTCGGCTCTATCGTGCTCTTGCAACCTGCCATTGCAGTCGAAAAGAAAAGGACAATTATGAAAAAATATTTCATGAAGAACGAACCAAAATTTTGACAAGCTGATTCTGGATTTACAACTTCTCCGCACCGGTGAAAGTTCGGACGACTTTTAATGAATATAAAAAAAACCGCACATTGCCGCGCGGTTCATTAATCAGATAGACAGACTGAATTCTTTACGATCTCGGGCAGCAGCAGGACTCTCCGCATTGGCAGAGGTCTCCGCAGCAACATGAGCAGCAGGATTCTTTCTTCGGCGTTCCGAAGATGAAATCAATGAAACGGTGCAATGCATTACGCATAAGTTTATTCCTTCCTGTTTTACTATACGAAAAGAGATATGCTTTAGTTCACAGCAGAATAGATTCATCAAACATTGCGTTGCACTCCGGCAATGACATTCGCTCGAACGGTGGAAGTATTGAAATAAGATGGGAATAAAAAGGAGGCTGAGCGCCTCCTTTTTTACACACGGGATAAAGACCAAAACTTATTCTTCAGTATCGGTGATTTGCTCCTCTGAATATTTCTCGCGAATTTCTCTTGCGCGTTTTAAGGTTTTTTAAAAAATATTTTTTTGGGGGGAAAGTATTTTTGGATTCGGGTTCTTCTGGTATCGGCGTGTCGGTTGTTACAGGTTTTAATTCATCGGTTTTTTTTTCTTCTCCTTGCATGATAAGTTATTAGTGAAAACGGGAGATAAAAAAACCTTCTTTTTGCTGATTAGTGTTCCAACAAATAGTTATAAGTTTACAAGATTAACGTTACAGAATTTAAATCGGAAAGCAGAAGTTAAAAAACCACACAACCTATTTTCAAATGGACCGAAAAGATAATGTGATGGCTGTAATGATTGCCGAACATAGTTGGTTGCACCTCTGAGGTCAGATTTCCCGTATCTCATCTTGTGAATCACTCCCCGGATTTATCTTACTAAGGGATAGCGTAAAGGGGGAAACGGAAAAATGTTCACTGCAGAGATCGATTTTCAAACAGAAACAGAGTGGGTTCAATTAACCCGGACGAAGTTCGAGACCGTCGAAGAAGCTTCAGCCTTCGCCATAGCATTTGCTAAGCCGTATATTGAGAACTGTAAGCNNAAGCTCGCCGATGGCAGGTGGCAGGTTTTTGATTCCGAACAGCCGCAAGTACTGCCGTTACGGCATGTTGAGATCCGTTCGCTTCTCAGCCTTCGCGCAGATCAGAAGCTTATCTAAGCTGATTTTTTTTCCATCATTCTTGCACGGCTCCTTATCCAATGCTATTTGGTACGTAATGAAGCATCAAAAAGAGTTTTATAAAGCTGTAATGATTGCTAAATGGAGTACGTTATTTTAATCAGGTGATGGCTCACGCTCACCTATGATGCCCCACTCCTGTATTTCTTTCCATACTAAACTGAATATGAACTTTCTGCATGCTGCTGTCGTCGAAGATTTTGAAGTATGCTTTATCTCTGCCAATGAAAATGACTTGCGCGAACAAGTGAATACNNGATTCCTGCCGCCTGACTTCCGGATCGCCAGATAGGCACTTACCCCAACGAAAATTTAAATTTTTTTTGCCTTTATTTTTCAATAACTTAGTAGGTGCTTACTAAGGTTTTGCAAAAAATACGCTTGTTTTTTAACAAATAATTTCGTATATTTGCACTATAAAATACAAGTACACATGTATTTTTGATATTTTAGATATTTTCTTTAACCCTCTATTTCCTGATCATAAACTATGAAAAACCGATTAATAATGCATTCGTATTTCTCTGCCTCTATTCGAGATCACAAAATCGGAATCTCATCATATCGCGGGTATAGATCCGCAATTATTAGTTTTTTCCGTTTGTTTGTGATTGAACAATCATATAAAGAATGGATCATTTATCCCAGACGAAGCTCGATTCTCTTTCCAATGCTTTTACAAAAGCGCGGATCGCCGTCATCGGCGATCTGATGCTTGATCGCTATCTTATCGGAACGGTTTCGCGGTTCTCGCCGGAAGCTCCGGTTCCGATATTGGATATTCATCGCGATGAATTGCGGCTCGGAGGAGCTGCTAATGTTGCCAATAATATTCATACGCTTTCTGCCGAAGCGGTACTCATCGGAGTCGTTGGCGAGGATTCGAAAGGTGGGAAAGTACGAAAAATGCTTGAGGATATCGGGCTTTCCAGCGATGGAATTTTCACCGATCCGGGCCGCCCCACAACAACGAAGACCCGGGTGATCGCCGCATCGCAGCAAATGCTGCGCGTCGATCACGAAAAGAAACATTATCTGGCTCCGGAAACCGAAGAAAGAATATTCAACTTTCTCGAATCAGCGATCGATACGATCGATGGCATCATCTTCGAAGATTATAATAAAGGCGTTCTCTCGGCAAAGCTCATTCGGCGCATTGCTGAACTTGCAAAGAGCAAAATGATCCCGGTCTTTGTCGATCCGAAGCACGATAACTTTTTTGAATATAAAAATGCTACCGTATTCAAGCCGAACCGTAAGGAAATGGAAGATGCGCTTGGCATGCCGGCCGATGGAGATGAGAAACTGCATCAAGCCGGATTCAAACTTCTGGAAATGCTCGGCGCTGAAAACGTCTTGCTGACCTTAAGCGAAAAAGGCATGCTGCTTTTCGAACGCGGAGAAAAAGAACCGTTTTCCATTCCGACCCGCGCTCGCGAAGTCGGCGATGTATCCGGCGCCGGCGACACCGTTATTGCAACGCTTGCCGTTGCCAAAGCCTGCGGTGCAACGGTCCGCGAAGCGGCAATGATGGCAAACCGCGCAGCAGGGCTGGTGATCGAAGAACTTGGTATTGTGCCGATCTATCGCGATCAATTATTCGGTGCTCTGACCGAAGATCTGGAGGAAGCGAATTAACCGTTTACTTGCTCTTATTAAAATATTTCCAAAATAGACCTTTTTTCTTTCCTTCGACAAGATAGAATGAAAGCCATTTTCCTGAATCAAGGAGTTTCGATTCAGGCGGCTTCCCGAACTCTGCTACAGAACGGGCATCGGTAATAAAATAAAGACTATCTCTGGAAAGGACATATTGATCGGGAAAATTTCTATCGATCTCGCTTCCATAATAAAGAGTGGTTACTGTAGAATCTTCCAAATTCTCATGAATAAAATACAGTGAAGGATTTCTTGCCTGTAAACTTCTCGGTGTTGCCCATGAACCGGCGGAGTTATCGACGATAACCCACGACAACGGTTTGCAATATATTTTTACCATGGCGTTCGCCTCGGTGATGGCTTCATCTGAAGTTCGTATATGAGAATACGTGGGGGCNNAAACTCGATTCTACCGAAGGCGGAATAAACGGAACAAAAAAGAATAATGCAAGATCGGCTGCGATCAGAAGACCCAAGACTGACCGTTTGATCCAAACTCTTGGGATAAGAGAAATCCTATGACTTATCGGTATAATGAAACTTGGAAGTATCAGGAGGATATATCCTTTTGCATAATGCTCATAAATAAAAAATACTGTCGGAATAATAAACCAGGCAACCAGGACGATTTTTATTTTCCGTGACGGAACGGAGCTTTCTGGAGTACGGAAAAAATAGGCGAACGCCATTATATTGACAGACCAGAAAAGATAGCTTCCATATACTGCAGCATTTTGATATATGGTCGAAGTAAGTTCGGCCGCTTCGTGCAAAGCATTCTGTAATGCAAGAAATCCTCCGGTTGAAATATAGTATGGGATAGCCCATATTGCAATTCCGCATAATAAGGAAACAGCCGATAAAAGAACTAACTGTACGGAAAGCAATTTTTTTCGGTCATCACGCATAAGGAAGGCAAGCACAATAACCGGAGCAAGCAGAATAACGGAAGAAAGCCGGAAACCCATTGCCAATCCGATCACGAATAAGGCGAGTGGGATCAGTGTGTATTTGCATGAACACACCAGATACAGAATACCGATCGAAAAGAAAAGATCATAGAGATAGATCTCCGCAACATTGCTGTAATAAAGAACAACCGGATTAAAAATGATCAGCGGAATCGCGATCAATGCAGTAGTTTTGCTCCAATATTTCTTAATAAAATGATAACCTAATACAATACTAAAAAAAAGAAAAACAACATTGAGAAAAACAAGAGCGGTATGCGGATCGATATGAAAAATGGCCGAGAGCTGCTGCCACATAAAAACAAGGAGCGGATACCCGGGCGCATGAGGGCGTTCTGCAGGCAGAGAGAATCCATATTTTACAGCGAGAAAATAATTAGCGGGATCATGGCCATTGAGCGTTCGCTCGCGAAGAACCACGAAAATAATNNGGAAATAAAGATGCAATATATCGCTGCGAAGAGCCAGATAAGCCTATCCGAGAGCGAACTATTTTTAAGGATATTTTTGATAAAAGCTATTCTATTTCAAGTGAAATATCCAATCCCATCACTGAATGTGTTAATGCTCCGACGGAAATATAATCGACGCCGCTCTCTGCGATGGCGCGAACGGTTGCCAGATTCACACCTCCCGATGCCTCTGTCTCGAACGTGCCGGCATTCAGGATAACCGCTTCACGCAATGTTTCCAATGCAAAATTATCGAGGAGTACTCTGCTGACCAAATTCCTGCCGTGATCGAGAACGATCTGTAATTGCCCGACGGAAGTAACTTCGATCTCGACCGGGATAAGTCTGTGAGCGCCGTTTGCGAAATATTTTTTTAATTTTTTTATAATGAGCGCCAAGTCCCCTCCATTTGCGGCAATGTGATTATCTTTAATATGAATCATTTCGGCAAGCGAATAACGATGATTTCTTCCGCCTCCGCACATCACACCATAGCGATCAAAAGGTCGGAGCAAGGGTGCCGTCTTGCGGGTATCAAGAATTCTTGCTGTTGTCCCTCGTACCGCTTTTACAAACTCGCGGGTCAACGTCGCGATTCCGCTCATCCGCTGGAGAAGATTGAGAGAAACACGTTCTGCAGTAAGCAGAATATCAAGAGGTGCATGAATTTCTGCAAGATGATCGTTCTTCGAAATAGAATTTCCGTCGGTAATTTTTTTTTCGAAATGAACATCTTTCTCAC
>PLXB01000292.1 GCA_003151215.1 Ignavibacteriota bacterium | reverse complement strand
AAGCAAAGAGCCGCCGCCAAAATCCCGCACCATGAGGTATGATGACATGCCGCTCTGTCGAAAGCGTTTCGGTGACGACATCTATCTCTTTGCCTGAACGTACCTTTTCCATTGTTAAGCAAATTAGTTAACGTGGGTTAACTATTAGGAGGTTCCGCCCGAGGTAGTGCCGACTAAAGCCCACCGCCATAAGAATATATTTTTGTTGAAGCCTCATTGTAACTTCAGCTCTTGCTCTGTGTTTAACTAATACATTTTCTTCAATTGAGTTATGAAACGAATTCTCATCACTATCATACTTTTGTACAATGTTCCAACAATAGCGCAATACCCCGAGCGCTGGGAACACATCGGCCCGGTAACTTTTTCATCCATCGTCTGCCAATCTCCTACGATGCTCGTCATGACGACAACGGACGGCTTTCTTTATATTTCCAGTGACTACGGAGCAACGTGGAAGCACCGATACATCGATGACACGTTGTCGCTCGTCGATGTGAACTTTGTCGATTCCCTTCATGGCATTCTCGTATCGTCCGAAGGCACAGTGCTCTTTACATACGATGGCGGCACGACGTGGGACAGGTCACATGTTCCTGGCGGCGCTCTCATCCATGTAGCTTATTCGTCGGCTGACACGGCTTACATATGCTCACACGGAGGAGTTTGGCAAACGACCGACCGGGGCGGATCATGGACACTACATATCGTATCCGGAACCCAAACAGTAAATGCGATTTATTTCTTCGACGCCAATTTGGGATTTGCAGTTGGTACCTCTGGACTCTTTGCAAAAACGACCGATGCCGGCCTGCACTGGGTTACTCAGGATATTGGCGCGGGCGATACGGTTGATTTAGATTGCATGGATTTTTACGGGCGCGATACTGGCGTCGTGGCCGGGGCGGGCTATACGTTCTCCACGACCGATGCCGGTGCTACGTGGCATAGAAGCGGCCTGCTTCCAACGGGTTACAACAAGCCTACCATTATCAAGCTTACATCCAGCCATCAATTCTTTGGATTCATCGATGGGATCGATGAATTCTCATCTACAGACCTGGGTGCAAGTTTCCGTACTCTTCAGCAGACCTTTGGATCAGGCGAGAGTACCATAAATGGAGTGTGTTCCATGCCGGGCCACGGAGTAGTCATCGCCGGGGGAGATGGGGAAATCGAACGCTCGACAGATGCCGGAATGAACTGGGCACAACTTAATCTCTGTGTTTCGAAAGACAACCTTATCAGCGTTGGCGATAGCACATTATGCGGCGTTGGCGGGTACGCCGGAATGGCTTTTTATAGATCTACTGATGCCGGCGATTCCTGGAGCACACCATATCAATTCGATTATGCGTATTGGAGAGGACTTTGGTTCGACTCCTCGAATAACGGAGTAGCCGTGAATCAAACGAGTACTAATTCACTTAGCACGACCGATGGCGGTCTCACGTGGTCGAATTCCGGGATAAGCGAGATTCCCTATGGCGATATCGGAGTGTTCCAAACTCAAGGGAATTTGGCGATTTTTCCTGCTAACGACTCGCTATTCATAACGAAGGACCATGGCAAAACCTGGACGAAATCGTTTGTTGTGCCGGACACATCCTCGCCCTATCCCGGCATTCCAGCTTCCACGATTCATCCACCTATTTTAGCGCAAGTATCTATCCTCGNNACTACCATGAACGATACTATCAGACTCGGGATGCCGGTCAGACCTGGCAGGAAATGAAGAACGCTCCATTCGGCGAATTTGGACGCATCTACTTTCGAACCCCGACCGTTGGTTTCGTTATGGGAGATCACGGTAATATCTATCGCACTTCGGACGACGGCGCAACCTGGCAATCCCAAGTCTTGACCGGAGACCATGGAATAAGCGCCGTCAACTTCTTAAACGATACACTCGGTTTTTGCGTCGCGAATGATGCATCCCCTGGGGAAGGGCAAGTATTTATGACTAAAGATGGTGGCTTGACATGGCGAGATGATAGTCTCCGAAGCCGAATCACGGGGCTATCGGGGATCATTTTCCCTGATTCGAATAACGTTCTGGTACTTTCACAGCAAGGTTTCTTCCGGCGCCATTTGAATATGCAGATACTAATGAATGTGGTTGATTATAAGGGTTCGAATATTATCCAAAGTCTCTCCCTTTCCACTTTCCCTAATCCAGCTACAAATACCACTACTCTTGACTATGATTTTCCGAAAGCTTCGCCCATCGAAATTACTATTTACAATGTTACCGGAAAGCGGATGCAGGAAATTCAGCACCCGCAGGAAGAAAGCGGACATCATGAAGAGGCGCTTGATCTCAGCGGCTACGCAGATGGCACCTATTTTATCAGTGTCTCAGCCTGCGGAATGACGGAGCGGGTTATGGTGCAGGTGGTGAGGTAAAATTAAAAATTAAAAATTAAAAATGTAAAATGTAAAATTAGGACTTGGGGACGCGAAGTAAGGTTAGCCGTTAGCAGAGGGCATTATGGAACCAGGCTTGCTATAATAGGTTTTAAAGTATATGAGCACGACATTCCGGCTAAATGCAGATGAATTAGAACCTTTCTTTGTGGAAGAGATTAAAACTCTTTTCGCACACAAGGATATTGCCGTTACTATTTACGAAGAAGACGAGACGGATTATCTCTCCAGCGTCCGAACAAACCGCGAACATCTCGACTCTGTGACCAGCGATATTCGTGAAGGGAAGAATATGGTTGAGGTCGATCCCCGCATCTTCGAATGAAGCATACGCTTCTCTTTCATATTCAAGCACAGAAATAACTTGATGAATGGCGCAAGGCAAATCCAATCGTTTTCAGGAAAATCGGTGAATTGCTCAGATCGATAGATGAGACTCCAACAACGGGCATAGGCAAACCCGAAGCGCTAAGTGGAAACTGGAAAGGATTCTGGTCTCGAAAAATTACGAAGAAAGATCGACTTATTTACCGAGTCAGAGATAATGTTATCGAAGTTGCTTCATGTAAGTTCCACTATGACGATAGGTAATCCACTTCGCATTCCAAACAGTGCATTTAAGCCCTCTGGGAGCTACGGCGAGATATTTAGCCAGTCAGGTTTCGGAAAGTAGGTTTACACATTTAAGTATTAAGTTTTATAAAACGGTGGATTGCTTTATCGGCGTTATCTTGGAATGTACTATTTTTCAGATCAGTGTAAAAAGTGCTCTGGTCAACCGCGTCCCCTGTTAACTTTCCCTCTTTACTTGCATAGAAAATGCCGCTCTTATATCGCTCATCCGAAATGGCATCCACAAAGCGCTTTGCACCTAATTCCAGCTTATGCACCACTCCCATTAATGGCATTACAATTGGCATCATAAAATACTTCACCATAAATTTCATTGCTGGGGGGGCATTTTCCGGTGCGTTCGTTCCGCTTGTGTTTCCAGGACTCATAGCAACAAATTTGATGTCAGGATATTTTCTTGCCATTGATAACATCCACATCGTAGCTGCATATTTAACGTATCCGTATGCTTGCACACTATCAAAGTTATCACCAAAATATGATCCATCAAGAACAGCAGCAAACTCATCTACAGAGGACGTCTTCATTGAAACAGGTTTCATACGGAGTGCCTTTACTCCCGGTACAGCTTCCGAACTTGCTAATAGTACTGCTTTTTTTATCTTATCACGTTTAATTAATTCTTCCACTAAAATGACATGACCTAAAATATTCGTAGCAGCTAATTCATTCATACCTGAAGGCGTAATGTTCCCAGCCGTTTTCCCAACCATTCCACCTGCATTTAAAAGTATTGCATCAATAGGCTCCTTTATTTCCTCTACTGCTTTTCTTACAGAATTTGCATCCGAAACATCCCCAATAATAATTTCAAAGATCTTTTTTCCCGTTTTCTCCTCAAGGTCTTTTTNNGTTATCAATATACTTTCGTTCATTTTTTCCATGTATCGTGTTAAAAAAGCGACCAGTTTTGACCGCGTAATTTTTATTACGATAGAAGAACATTACGAAGTTCGTAATAATTCATCAAATTTTTTTGTTATTTTATTTATCCGCCGCTAACGAAGAAGCAAGGATATTCAGATGTTCAATAAAGGACACGAGTTCTTTTTCACTGAGTTGAGAAAGCAGTTTCTCGGTAATATGTTTTTTTTTAGAGTTAAGCGTTTTATAAGCAGTTTTGCCATTCTCAGCAAGCATTACGTTAATAACTCTTCGGTCTTCACCTCCATGTTCTCTTGAAAGATATTTCCTCTCTACAAGTTTATCTACAATATTTGTAAGGGTACTGAAAGGCGCATCAAGGTTATCGGCAATGTCACTCATTGTTACATTCTTGTATTGCCCGATGTACTCAATGATGTGTAATTCTTTTTCATTTATTCCCCCACACATTTTGCAGCAATCTAGTGAATTGCTCTTTATTGCCCGACTGACTTTTTGCAGAGCAGATAGGAATTTATATTTGTTTTCCTCTTTTATTTTCATTGAAATATTTTATCCGATTGAATAAATGAAGAACAACAATTCCTCGTTTCCAATTACAACAGGGATAATCTCCCCTCATTCCTACCAGAGCAGTTAAGTCCTCTGGGAGTCGATGGTCATTAGCCGGTCTGGTATGGGAAATTGGTACGTAGGGAGGGTTTTATTGGCGATGAATAGTTTAAGTTTGTCCAAATTTTGAAATACTCCGACTAAGATTCCTTAAAAGGCACCTATGTAACCCTTTTCCCCTAAAAAAATATTTGGCGATAGGCACCTATGTTTTGGCCAATTC
>PLXB01000423.1 GCA_003151215.1 Ignavibacteriota bacterium | reverse complement strand
CTTCAAGAAACGAACCAAGTGAAGAAGTAATAAGCTGTTCAATTGTGCCTTCGCCGCCATCGACAAGAGGGAATTGAATAATCTTCGATCCTTTAATTCCCGCACGAAGATGTTGGGCGGCAAGAGACGCTACTTCCGTTGCACCGAATGTGGATATCGACTGCGAGACAATATAAAAATGTTGCTGCAAAATATAATTAGAAATTATCGAATAATACAACGGCAAATCTTCAGAAACAATCTCCGTTAATAACTTTCGCGCTGCCAGAGGAATGTCCCTGCCATCGGCGGAATACTGACAATGCGATATTCGCCTACCATATATTGATCGGAAAAATAATATTGCTGAGACAGATCGTAATATTGCCAAACTTCATAAGGTCTGTTATTGGCATCATAGGGATGACGGTCAACAGCAGTCGGCGAACCGAGCATGATATAGACTTTGCCCCTATCGCTGCGCCAGCCGGCCCCCATACTTTTGTAATGTTCGTTCGCATATTCCACGCGGTGGTAAAAAACTTCCATCGGACGTGTCGTTCGCTGACCGTTATTCCAATTCATCCTATCCCAAAAGTCCATGATGGCTCTGCGCTTCTCTCTCTTTGTCTGCGCACGAATAAGCGAATCATATTCATTTCCTGTTGCAATATAGGTTAATTGTCCGATGGCATCATCGAGATCCAGATTAGCAAGCGGAACGCCCCGCACACCGCTGATCTCTATTGTTCGCGATCGTGCGGCAAGCGCATGAGATTGCAATGCGCCGGATGATGAAAGCATGGTATCGTTGGCATCTGAAAACATAAATGTTTCAAGCAGATACTTCCCGCTCCAAAGATCTTCCTGAATAAAAGGAAGGAAAACGGGCATCCGTTTCTGACCGCTTGTAACCAATGCCGTAGTGGTGCGCGCCATTTCTTCGCCGTCTTCAACCGAGCTTATCCGCTGTAACAGCCAGAAAGGGGCGCGTTGCGGGGCGTTATAAAGTTCACAAAATAATCCGGCCTCCTCGACATTCAAGCTTGAAATATCCGGTCCGATATGCGGAGTGATACGACCGCCTACTTTCGATTTATACAGAAGGATATCGCTGATCGACGGAGCAACCGCAGGAAATGAAAGGACTGTGAATTGTTTCGAAGCTGTCAACGCTTTATGAGTCGTCAGGTCTTTGAGATCGATGCGAACCTCATACGTGCCGCCTTGTTTGAGATAGAAAGGATACTGCGAGGCATCGGCCCGCGTCAGGTCAAGTTCATGGAGCTTCTCCCATTCCGATATTCCGAGGATGACCGTAAGCTCCTGCGTACGGGTGCGGATGAGGCTATCGGTTGATTTTTCGAAGATGCTGACATTGACCTCGTAATCGGCAACATATTTTTCAACAGCATTCAAAAACATCAGCCGCGAATACGGAACGGCAACGTAAATATCAACACGCGCGCTATCGGAAGCTAATGCATTGGTCTGAAATGAAAGAATATCGAATTGAAACTCACTTGCTGTCGAAAGTGATTGCTCCTGGGCAAGAACCGATCGAATGAGTGAGAAATAAAAGAGGAGGCAGAAGACAAAGAATGTCTTGGTGTGTGAAGGACATGTTTCTTGTTCCAACGGATTACGCAACAACATCTCCGACCAGATCGAACTCATCAACTTCACGTACCATAACATTGACAAACATACCGGCATCTAACGATACCGCTGAATTGATGACGATCTCATTATCTACTTCCGGAGCATCTGCCTCCGTACGTCCGTAATAAATGCCGTCTTCTTCCCGTTCGACCAGCGCACGGAGCTCTTTGCCGATCTTTGCTATGTTCTTTTCATGTGATATTTCGCGCTGAAGATCGAGAAGCCGCGCCTGACGAAGGCGCTTGACTTCTTCGCTGACCGGATCGCCAAGCGGCTCTGCCGTGGTGCCATCCTCAACCGAATACGTAAATACTCCGAGCCTCTCGAATTGCATCGCCTGAACGAATTCTTCAAGTTCTTCGAACTCGCGTTCGCCTTCTGCCGGATAGCCGGTGATCAGCGTTGTGCGAAG
Source organism: Ignavibacteriota bacterium (assembly GCA_003151215.1). Next base: position 3,629 of record PLXB01000423.1, on the reverse strand, counting down.
CGTAATGTGCGGGATCTTCTCACGAATCATTGCGATCAGTTCTTCGGTGGCGCGGCGTGTGATGCCGCGCCGCATCGAGCGTAGTACTTTCGTCGATGCATGTTGAACAGGAATATCGAGATACGGTACGATCTTCTCCTCCGATGCCATCACATCCAACACATCCAGCGGGAAATGCGCCGGATACGCATACATCAGCCTGATCCATTCGATGCCATCCACCTTCACGAGCCTTCTCAGCAAAACAGCAAGGCTTCGTTCGCCCGTCAGATCCAGTCCGTAATAGGTCAGGTCCTGTGCAATAAGAATGATCTCTTTGACTCCCTGCGATGCAAGCATCATCGCTTCGAAGGCGATCTCCTCAGGGGATTTCGAGCGATGCGAGCCGCGCATGATCGGTATCGCACAAAAAGAACAGGGATTGTCGCAGCCCTCGGATATCTTGATATACGAATAGTAGTGCGGAGTCGTAATAACCCGTTCGCCAAGCAATGCATATTTCAGATCGGCTTCCGTATCCAACCGAACATCGGGAGCAAGCCGCCGGATAATGCGCTCGAAATCCTCCGTGCCGAAGTAGCCATCCACTCCGGGGATCTCCGCTTCAAGCTCGGAGCGGTAACGCTCCGATAGGGAGCCGGCTACATAGACTTCCCGGACCGTGCCCGATGACTTCAGCTCTACTGCCGATAAGATACGATCGATCGATTCGCGTTTCGCGCTTTCGATAAAGCCGCACGTATTAAGGATAATAATATCCGAGCGGGAAGGATCGGCGGCAAGTTGAAGGCCATGACGGCGCAGGCCGCCCATCAGTACTTCCGTATCAACCGTATTCTTCTCGCAGCCAAGCGTGACGATCGATACGCGCTTGCGCTCAGGATGATGCCGTTCAGTCATCAATACTTAACAGTCAGATGAGGAAAACAGTTAACAGTGAGCTGCCTTAGTCAAAAGTTTTGTAATTTTGAATCGTGAAGTATCTCCTCATAATAGCATGTATCAGTATAGGGGCAAGGCATTGCCTTGCCCAGCATGTCGTCATCAATGAAGTCATGTATGCACCCATAAAGCCAGAGCCGGAATGGGTCGAGCTTTTCAATCCTTCCGATTCTGCAGTTCCGATCGGGGGATGGACGGTTTCTAATCATTTGCGCACCTATACGCTCTTACCTGATACTATTGCTGCTAATGGATACCTCGTTATAACAAAGGACTCCGTGCAATTCCTGAAAATGAAATACGCACTTACGAATGTGAATATTCTGCAGACAACAGTTCCGCCGCTTGGCAATACCGGCGATCTGATCTTGTTTAAGGATTCTCTTGGTAACGTTATAGATAGCCTGATATACTTACCAAGCTGGGGCGGAGCGAACGGAACATCATTAGAGAGAATAGATTATGCAGCACCAACTGATTCATCGAATTTTAGTACTACTACCGATCCGCGCGGCGGTACGCCCTGTGCGGCAAACTCAATTGCAAGAAGGGATTTTGATCTTGCCCTGGAGTCACTTTCGTATAAAGCTGCAAATCTCAATGATCTTGCAATCACTGCAACGATTGAGAATAGAGGAAGGAAAATAATCAGCGATGGGATCGTTTCACTTCTTTCAAATTCCGGTTTGTTGCTTTCCCAATCCCAGATCACTGTGCCGATCCCGCCGCTTCAAAAGCAGGACATCGTGCTTACATGGCAGAATGCCGGTTACGGAAGAACAAATATTACTGCATTCGTCAATGAGACCCTTGATGAGTTGCATGCCGATGATACGCTCAGAGCACAGGTATATCTTGCAGTGCCAAGAAATGCCGTCGTTATTAATGAAATTATGCCGACACCGCCAACTTCTTCAAGCCAATGGATCGAACTCTATAATAATAGCGCCAATACTGCAAATATGGATAGCACGATGTTTCATATCGGTGTAGGAAGTAAAATATATAATTTCCTGATAGATTCGCTTATACTTGCTCCAAAACAATACTCACTCATTATTGCCGATAGTAATTTCTTTACAACTTTTCCTTCATTAAGAGGACATGAAGGTATAGCTATCGTAAATAAAAGCGACCTGAAATTAAAAGACAGCGGCAATCAAATCATTCTCGTAAATAGCGACAGCAGCGTGATCGATAGCCTTCATTCGTATGCAAGCTGGTATCCTTTGACGGTGACTAACCATTCCGCAATCTCACTTGAACGAAAAAATTTTAATGAAATTAGCACCGACCCGAACAATTGGAATTCATCGCATGATTCAAGCGGTTCTACGCCGCTCAGAAGAAATTCGGATGTGCCGGATACAACTCCGGTTGCAAGCATGATCGATGTTCAGATATCGCCAAATCCGTTTTCACCCGATGGTGACGGGTTCGACGATGAAACAGAGATTACTATCACGATCCCAAGCGATAATCTTGAAGCCGTTACTATAAGACTGTATGATTTGCGGGGGAGGCTGCGGAGTATAATTCCTCTGTCTCAAGGAATATCCCGAACAGCATCAGTGCGGTTCGATGGAAAAGATGATAATGGCACTACACTTCCGATAGGATTATATACTCTTGTTGTCGAATCCGAAAGTGGGTTATTCAAGCCGCAAAGAAAGGGAATCGTAATAATAAAGAAGCCGAGATAGACGGAAGTCTGATCTCCGGTTTTTTTTGAACTATCTCTGAATAATTATTTTTCTCGAAACGACCTTTCCCCCGCTTTCAAGACGCACGATATAACTTCCACTGGGCAATTTCGAGCCATCAAAATCTATTGTATAGCTACCTTGTCTTTGTGCATAATCAACTATTCGTGACATCTCTTTTCCAAGCTCGTCGAAAAGATACAATTTTACTGACAAATATTCTGGAATATAGTATTGAAAAGTTGTCAGATGCGAGAAGGGATTGGGGTGGTTAGCTTCGAGAGAAAGAGCAGTAATACTGCTTTGATTAACACCTCCCGCTGCGGGAGCACAATAAGTGAGGCATGTATCGGTAACATTTCCCTCTTTTGAGCAATCTGTAGCGCGAATACACATTCTTCCGTCTACCATTGAGTCGAGAACCTTAATGGTAAAACGCACTACCGGATCACCTTGATTAAATTGTGGTTTTACAAACATCATATTACTCACTGATCCTGCGATAGTATCGAGCGAACACATACCGGAATCATGCAACCTGTTATCCGTTACTTGAAATGAATCAATATGACTGCTGCAAAGCGATAAGTTTCGGCTTCCCGATTCTGTGATGAGTGTAAAAACCGGCGGTAGTAAATCGGGATAAAATATCTCAAACGGATGCGCCGATAAGCAGACGGCCGTATAATCCTGATGCCCGAGACAATCGGTAAAGGTAAAATCGAAGCAGCCGCCGATCGTTGAATCGTGCTGAGAAACAGTGACGACATGATTTGCTTTATCCGTTAAGCAAGGCTTCACCGCGGAATCGATCGTAATTGTGAATTTTGTTGAATCTGTTCCATTCTCTTTACTCCACGTAATGCTCTGTAGACCCCGGTCAGTCGGTCTCGAATCGCCAACTGTTAGAATTATTGTATCATACTTAAATAAAGAAGAATCTTTTCTGATCGAAAACAGAGGCTGGTCGACGTCACTTTCGGC
>PLXB01000051.1 GCA_003151215.1 Ignavibacteriota bacterium | reverse complement strand
TATATTTGAGGTACGGCAAATCAACTGCCGCATATGGAGATACCTGAGTATAAACCCGCTCAGCAATACCACCAGATGTGTATGCGGAGAATAAAGTACTATTCACCGCATTACCAAACAAGTCAGTAACTGTAAAATGGTCAGCATCAGGGACAGTCTTAACGATCCATACCAAAGTATTAAAATTAGTCATGCCAGCTACATTGGCGATATAAATCCAGTCTCCGATTGAGTATCCATGAGCCACAGCATGAATTGATGCAGGATTTGCTTTCGAAATTCCGGTAATCGCCTTACTCGCTTCAAGGATATATCCACCACGATATTTAACCCTCAAATATCCAGCAGATGTTACCGTAGTACCGCCGCTCACATATGCGTTGGAAAACGTCGATGTAAGCAAATCAACTGTAGTCCCGCTGATAACAGTAATCGTCCATGTTCCATTAGCTTCAGTCGTCCCAGTAACCCCTGAAACAACCATCGAATTTCCGCTGAATAGTCCGCGAGTTGTTGCCAGCGTAAGACGAATAACCCCAGATCCATTATCAGCAGCACCAGTTACCGCACGAGTAACAACATTATCTCCAAACTCTAATACATATCCCTGATTCAGATTAAACTGGAAAGGAATATCTCTAGGTGGATTTCCGAATGGTTGTAAGCATGTTCCAATATATGCAGTTCCTGAGCGAGAATTTGCGCCACCGCGATAATTGGTGAACATATTTCTCATTGTAGATGCGCCGTTACGCCATTTCGCTAAATCTGTGCGGCCAAATAAAGCAGGAGATATTTCTCCTCCTACGAATGAATTTTGGATGGTAGGGAGGGTCACGAGATATCCATCCCGCGGCCGTTAGATCCATAAGCACCAGGCCAGCACATTTCTTCACCAGACCATTGTCCATTATAGCCACTGTTATTTATTAGCGTCCCAGCCATGCGAGCTGATATCCATGACGCTTGGCGATCTTGGCTAGCTGGCGTTTCATTGCCATCAGCCGTTCTTGCTGCAACGATAGCGGCCTCAGCCATTTTAACACAGGCGCTCATGAGCGGAAGATTGAGAGACAGCGCCGGAACAAGATATGCTGAGAGGGACGCAACGAATGCTGCTTCAAATAGCGAATCCCAAGCGACGGGATTTTCGTCGTCAGTGGTCCAGACCCCCACCGCCTGCCCGACGTTCGTTAATATTACTTCAATCGGATTACCGTTCGTATCCGTTGAGAAAGAAACCTTAAATGGAATTTGTCCGCCGTTGGATAGATTGATNNGTGATAAATAGCTCGCTGGCGTGATAGGCGTAGATGATCCCGTTGATGGGACGTTAGGCAATATACCGCGAACGAATAATGAGTCCGAGGGGACCGCGTACATATAAATATATGGCAAAGGGGGAATTGGCAATGTTGTGCCAAGTGGATTTTCATTCGTCCCAGCCGCAGCACCAAGCAGCGTGAGAGATCCCTCCCTACGGAGGCAAGACCATCTCGCGGTTCTTGCGAGCGCCGTGAAAACGGGGCTGAAGAATACAGATACGGCCTGAGCTTCTGTACTATTTTCTGTGAGGCTGCTGATTGTTGACCTAGCGCCAATGCCGAGCAAGGATCGGTTTGCAAGCGATACCTGCGTACTAGAGCTTGTCATCCTATTTCACCAGTTCTATTTAAATAGTCTATGGCGGCCTGTAGAAACCGCGTGTTATCTTTTAATTTCCCGATTCCAGTATTGCAGCCGATGCACAAAATACCACGAACTGCCCCAGTTTCATGGCAATGGTCAACGTGCGCTTCTCTGGAATCTATGTCCATTGCCTTTTGGCATATAGCACATTTACATCCTTGGGCTTCATAAATAGCCGATAATTCTTCATACGAAATTTTATATACCCGCTCTATGCGATCAGCCCTATATCTTTTCCTCGCTTCTGGAGTGGTTTGTTTCCATTGCCTTTGAATAGAATTGGCGCATGGGCGACAATAAACTCCAGTCTTGCCGTGTGCCTTCTGAGAAAACTCAGAAACATTTTTCACAATTTCGCATTTAGGACATTTTTTTTCTATATAACAAACATTGCACTTGTCTGTATTTAGACCGGAGGGATTGAAATCATTTTTGCTAAAATCAGACCGCAATCTTTTTTCCTTACAGGTGTTGCAAGTATAATGCGTCCTATTTTTTAATTCTAAGGCTATCTTAACTTTTTCTTTTTGATATTTTATCTGGCGATATTCGGGATCGCCGCTTCTAATGCGTCCCTCTATTCTATTGCAGTACAAGCAAGAAGACTTGCTGCCATCCGCAGAGTTATTGTCCATTCCGAATTGGATCAATTCCTTTGTTTCTTTGCATTGGCTACACTTTTTCGCGGCGCCCGAATTTCTTAGTATCGCATATTTAAATGCTTCTGTTTTTTGGCATTCATTGCAATAGGTGCGGAATCCATTGTTTTCTAAATAAGGATGCCTGAATGCAGATGCGGGTTTATTAACTCCGCATTTAGCGCAGATTTTTTCAGATACGATCGGTGTGAGTTTTTCTACAGCGGAAGTCATCTCCGACTCCCTTATTTATACATCTTCGACGCAGAAGGATTTTTCGGAGCATCATCTTCGTCTTCATCATCGTCAACTTCCATGTGTGTAATTTGAAGCTCTACACGTCGGCCACCAGTATCGCTATCACTGGTAGACGTTACCTTAGCACGACACTCAAATACGATTGAATCGCCCACCTTACAATCATCTGGCAGATCCAACTTTTCCAAAGTTGNNTCTTTACTTCTGGCGGCATTTCTGTGGCGAGCGAGACCATGCCTTTTATGACTTCCATAACAATCTCCTAAAAAGAGAATGGTGGGGGCATTGTACCCCCACCATATTAAGCTTATGAAGTTGCGGTGCTGAACGGAGTCGTCGGAGATGTGCCAGACGTAAATTGACCCTTAACGGCCCATTTAGCGGCGGCAACGTCTTGGAACTCAAACCAGTCGCCCGCGATGCCGCCCGAAGGCTGTGAGCCTGCAAAGGGCATTTGAAGAGATTGATATGTAGCAGCAACAAGGCC
>PLXB01000148.1 GCA_003151215.1 Ignavibacteriota bacterium | reverse complement strand
CCTGCCCACACGCGAAGTGCTCGAAGGCAAGCTTGCCGATGCAAAATTGCTCTCGCTGTGTTCACCGCTCAATCCCACCGGCACCGCGTTCACTCGCGAAGCATTAGAAGGCATTTGCGATATGGTGATCGACGAGAATGATTCGCGCGGCTCCGATGAGCGACCGCTCTTTATCATGTACGATCAGGTGTATTGGATGCTGACCTTCGGCCAGACCAAGCATTACAATCCTGTTTCTCTCCGGCCTGAAATGGCGAAATATACGATCTTTGTCGATGGGATTTCAAAGGCATTTGCATCGACCGGTTTGCGGGTCGGCTGGGCCGTTGCCCCTCCTGATATTGCAGCACCGATGTCAAACATCTTAGGTCATGTGGGAGCATGGGCGCCACGGCCGGAACAGGTTGCAACTGCAAACCTGCTGAACAACGATTCTGTCGTAGATGTCTATCACGAGAAAATGTATCATGATGTTGAAGAACGCCTTGATGCATTGTACACAGCGATCTCTTCGCTGCGAGATGGCGGCTATCCGGTCGATGCCATTCCTCCGATGGGTGCCATTTATCTTTCTGCACGATTTGATTTTATCGGTAAGACAACGCTGAACGGATTCATCCTCAAAACGAATGAAGATATTCGCAAGTATCTTCTTTTCGCTGCAGATTGTGCCGTCGTTCCGTTTCAAGCATTTGACCTGCGCGAAGAGACAGGCTGGTTCAGGCTTTCGGTCGGAGCTGTATCAATGGAAGAGATCGATGCCGTCATCCCGAGATTAAAAGCCGCGATGGACGGACTGAAGTCATAAGTTCTCTTTACCGTTAATATTTCGGCGTTATTCCCATATTATAAAACATAAAGGCATCTTCATCGGCGTCTTCCTCGATGATCTTTGCCGTCGGTTTTCCTCCGCCATGTCCTGCTTTTGTTTCGACTCTGATGAGCAGCGGGTTCGTGCTCGACGCTCCCCCTTTTTCCTGCAGCGTTGCTGCAAACTTGAATGAATGCGCTGGGACGACGCGGTCATCATGATCTGCTGTCGTGACGAACGTTGCCGGATAATGCGATCCTTCTCTGATATTTTGAAGCGGAGAGTAATGGTAGAGATATTGGAACATCTCTTTATTATCGTCGCTTGTTCCGTAATCGCTTGCCCAATGCGCTCCGATGGTGAATTTATGGTAGCGAAGCATATCCATCACACCGACGGCAGGTAATGCTACTTTGCAAATATCGGGACGCTCTGTCATCACGGCGCCGACAAGCAAACCGCCATTCGAACCTCCTGCAATTGCAAGTTCTTCGTGCGATGTATATTTTTCTGAGCAGAGATAATCGGCAGCAGCGATGAAATCATCGAACACATTTTGCTTATGAAGCTTTGTTCCGGCATCATGCCAGTCTTCGCCATATTCTCCACCGCCGCGTAAATTCGGCATTGCAAAGATGACGCCATTCTCCAGCAGGATAAGCCTGAGTGTGCTGAATGAAGGTGTCAAGCTGATATTGAAGCCGCCGTATCCATAGAGGAAGCAGGGATTTGTGCCATCTAACTTCAGCCCTTTCTTTTGGACGATGAACATCGGCACTTTCGTCCCGTCTTTGCTCGTATAAAAGATCTGTTTTGCTTCATACGCCTCGGGATCGAATTTCACTTCGCTGCTTCTGAAAAGCGTTGATACATTCCCCTCCAGATCGTACCGGTAGATCGAAGGCGGATAAGTAAAGGACCTGAATGTATAAAAAACTTCTTTATCTTTTTTCTTGCCGCTGAATCCGAAGACGCTTCCGAATGAAGGAAGTGCGATCTCGCGGAGTTTGTTGCCCCTGAGATCGAAAAGATAAACGTGATTACTTGCATCCTGCATATATTTGCAGATCAGCCTTCCGCCAACCATTGATGTATTTTCAAGCACGTTCTTATCCTGAGGAATGAGATCGCTCCAATTTTTTTGCGATGGATCGGAAATACTTGTCAACACAACACGGTTCCGCGGAGCGCCGATATTGGTTTGAATGTAGAGCTTATCACCAAGTGATTCAACTATCCCCGTTTCATTTCCGAACTCTTTTACGATAGGAATCCAGCCCCGATCGGGATTTTGGGTATCTTTAATATAAAGAAGATTTCCTTTCTGGCCTGCTTCAGTAATATAAAGTACTAAATATCTTTCATCCTCTGTGGGGTCTATATCATGGGTGCGCTTCGGATTCGTTTTATCCTCATACTTCAATTCATCGGCGCTCTGCGGTGTTCCGAGTTTATGGTAATATACCTTTCCGAATTCATTGGCAGCTGTCATTTCATTTCCTTTAGGAGGCTCAAAGCGAGCGTAGAAAAAACCATCCTTATACCAGCTTGCGCCGCCGAACTTATTCCACTGCACATGATCGTCGAGCTTTTTCCCTGTTGCAAGATCGAGAATAAAAATATCCTGCCAGTCGGAGCCGGATTTTGCAGTCCAGTATGCAAGATACTTGTCGTCATTGGAGGGAGAAATACCATTTAACGCTACTGTGCCATCGACGCTTAACGTATTCGGATCTATTAAAACGCGCGGTGTGCCGGAGATGCCTTCCTGAATATAGAGAACGCTTTGAGGCTGCAAGCCGTCGTTCTTATGAAACAAATAATACTTGCCGACTTTTTGCGGCTCGCTGTATTTCGGATAATTCCAAATTTCTTCAATGCGTTTTTTGATCTTCTCGCGAAACGGAATTTTATCCAGGTAGCCGAAAGTAAGTTTGTTTTCCTGCTCGACCCATTCCTTGGTTTTCGGCGCATCGACATCTTCCATCCAGCGGTACGGGTCGGCGACCTTAGTACCGAAATAGTCATCGACGACCGTTCCTTTTTCTGCTTTAGGGTATTGCAATTGTGCGGAAGCGACAAGCGGCATAGCCAGAAAAAGAATGTAAGTAAAAATGAAACGTTTCATAATGATTGGAAATTATAGAAGTCCCCTTACTACGGTATTTTAAGGGGTTCTGTTCCATGGAAATGAAGAACAATTTGCTGGAGCAGATTTAAAGCACGTCATTGCTTCTTCGTTACAATGACACCGGTTTCATTTTTTCTCAACATGGCCAAAAAAATACTTCTTCTCGGCTCCGGCGAACTTGGCAAAGAATTTGCGATCGCATTGAAGCGTCTGGGGAAATATGTTATTGCCGTCGATTCGTATAATGACGCACCTGCGCAGCAAGTTGCAGATGAACGCGAAGTGATCGACATGCTCGATGGTTCCGCATTAGATAGGATCGTCGCAAAGCATCAACCTGATAGAATCGTCCCGGAGATCGAAGCTATTCGCACGGAAAGATTTTATGATTATGAGAAGCAAGGCATACAAGTTATTCCTAGTGCCCGTGCGGCGAATTTCACGATGAACCGTAAAGCGATCCGTGATCTTGCAGCGAAAGAGCTTGGATTGCGCACGGCAAAATATGAATATGCAAAGACCGAGGATGAATTTAACGGAGCAATAAAAAAGATCGGAACACCCTGTGTCGTCAAGCCGCTCATGTCTTCTTCGGGAAAAGGACAATCAACTGTTAAATCCGAATCCGACGCTGCAAAAGCATGGGAATACGCAACGACAAAAGGGAGAGGAGATCTGATCGAAGTGATCGTCGAAGAATTTATTCCGTTCGAATCGGAGATCACCCTCCTTACTGTTACGCAGAAAAATGGTAAAACGCTCTTTTGCCCGCCAATTGGCCATCGTCAGGAGCGAGGCGACTATATGGAAAGCTGGCAGCCGGCATTAATAAGCGAATCGCAGCTTCATGATGCCCAGGAAATGGCTCGCCAAGTGACAAAAGCATTGACGGGATTCGGAATATGGGGAGTCGAATTTTTTCTTGCAAAGGATGGAGTGTATTTTTCCGAGCTTTCACCGCGTCCGCATGATACAGGAATGGTGACACTTGCCCTGACGCAGAATCTTTCGGAATTTGAACTTCATGCCCGCGCTGTACTCGGCTTGCCTATTCCTGAAATTACTTTAGAGCATGCCGGAGCAAGTGCCGTTATTCTTGCACCCGATGAATCCCGAAGTGCCCCCAAATATGAAGGTATCGCCGATGCTCTTGCAACTCCGAAAACAGATGTTCGTATTTTCGGAAAACCAGCGACGCGCAAGTACCGGAGGATGGGCGTTGCTCTTGTTTATGATGCAATAGGAACATCAACCGATATTCTCAGAAAACGGGCGAAAGAAACTGCAAATAAAGTGAGGGTAGTTGCCTGAACCATGATTTTATGAGATCGTTAAGATTAAGAAAGATGAATACCATCAGGATATTTGTGAATACGTTTTTTTATTTACTTCTATTTCTTTCCTGCATTACATCTTCTTTCGCGCAAGTGAAAAAAGACAGCACCGTGATAAATTCTATTCAGGCAGATAGCACATGCCCGCCCATTCCGAATTTTAATCTTACTGCCGTCCCGCCTTTATTTTCGACAAATACGGATATCTCGGTAAACTTACCTTCTGCTGAAGATATTACCATTCGCATCTATGATTTTATCGGGCGTTTAGTTCGGACTATTGTCAGCGGAAATTTAACAACGGGTTTTCATCATTTTATTTGGAACGGCACCTCCGATAACGGCAGCCTCCTTCCGTCAGGATTTTATACCTGCATTGCAAGCGGCATGGGCAAAGCCGATTTTGTGAAGATCGATCTGGTGCGGTGACGTAAACCCTAATCTCTTCCTTCGTGTTTTCACCGTTTTGTAAATCTTCACCGCATGATCCCACGTTACACTCGCCCGGAAATGGGCGCGATATGGACTGATGAGAACCGTTTTAAAATATGGCTTGAGATAGAGCTTCTTGCAACCGAAAAGCAGGAATCACTCGGCATCATCCCGAAAGGTACGATCAAAAACATTCGGGCAAAAGCAACATTCGATACTCAGCGAGTGCTCGAGATCGAAGAGGAGACCAAGCACGATGTCATCGCATTCCTGACTAATGTTGCAGAATATGTCGGTTCTGATTCGCGATTCATTCATCATGGGATGACTTCGAGCGATGTTGTCGATACGGCATTTTGCGTACAGTGTAAGCAGGCGGGGGAAATTATCCTCAAAGATATCGATGCTCTTATTATCGCAATCGGTAAGCGGGCAACGGAGCATAAACATACTCCTATGATCGGCAGAACCCATGGCATTCATGCCGAGCCGATGACATTCGGCTTAAAACTTGCTGTTTTTTATGAGGAGCTCAAACGCGTTCGCGAGCGGATGGCGCGCGCCGTCGAGACAATTTCCGTCGGAAAAATTTCCGGAGCAGTCGGCACGTTCGAACATCTCGATCCATCGGTCGAAGAGTATGTCTGCAAACATCTCGGCTTAAAGGCAGCACCTGTATCCACCCAGATCATTCAGCGCGACCGCCATGCCGAGTATTTCACGACCATTGCCTTAGTCGGAGCAAGTCTTGAAAAACTTGCTGTCGAATTACGGCATTTACAGCGAACGGAAGTCCGCGAAGTGGAGGAATATTTTTCGAAAGGGCAAAAGGGCTCATCGGCAATGCCGCATAAACGCAATCCCATCACGCTCGAACGAGTGACCGGGCTTGCACGATTACTGAGGGGTTATGCTATCACGGCAATGGAGAATGTTGCGCTCTGGCATGAACGGGATATCAGCC
>PLXB01000214.1 GCA_003151215.1 Ignavibacteriota bacterium | reverse complement strand
TTGACGGTTTCGCTTCATGGGATTCGATTAATGTTTTATGTTCAGGACATCATTATCAAAATCCCGATCCGCCGTTTAATTTCGGAATTGCTTCTGTTTTTAGAACATACGACGGTGGTCAAAATTGGAAATTTGCTACAAAAGCTCGTTTTGTGACTGCTTTTTTTCAGCCTTCACTTGTATTTGATACTGCAACCGTGTATTTTGTTGGGGGTACTAACGGGCTTTATAAGAGTGTAAACAGAGGATATGTAATTAACCCGTTATCACTTTCATTTTTTGGGGCTGAAGCACTCGCTGCATCTGATAGTAATAATATTACTGCCGTTGGCAACAATGGAATCATATATCGTACATTCGATGGAGGGAAAAATTGGGTACTGCAAAATAGCAGTTCAATAAATAATCTCTGGAATGTAATCTTTATTGACAGCTTAACTGGCTGGGCAGTTGGTGATGCAGGCACAATCCTTCATACAACTAATGCAGGGTATTCCTGGGTCAAACAACAGATTACGCAGCCTCTTGAAGTGAAAGTGAATCCGGAGCCATTTGCAACGAAAACGACGATTTCCTATTCAATTCCTAATGCGGCAAAAGTGAATATTACAGTCTATGATGTAACAGGTAGAGAAGTGTATCACCTTGAATCGCCGGAAATTCAGAATGCAGGCGCTCATTCGATCGAAATGCCTGCGGATGGACTTTCGGCAGGCGTCTATACATTCCTTCTTGTCGCAGGAAGCTTTACCGGAATGGGTAAGATGACGAAGATCGTGCCTTAGGAATAGTGTTTATAGGAATCTTTCATTAAGAGGATATGCGGTTCAACCTTTAGAGTTTTAGCAAATTTTTCAAGTCGGGCAAGTGCAATGCCGACTTCGTTACGTTCGACGCAGGCAAGATAGTTAGGGCTGAGTTCGGATTTAATTGCAAGTGCTTCCTGCGATAAATTCCGTAGTTTACGAAAGCCACGAATGTTTTCAGCAACAATTTTTTGAAGATTCACAGATCAAAATTACCTGTGAACCAATGAAAATAGTTATCGAAATTTCGATAGTACCGAAAAAAGTATAGTATATTCGTATTGAAAGAAAGGACAGCCTCTATGAAAACAATCATCTCATTCTTCTTCGCACGAAACTCCTTTGGAGTGCCGATGCTAGGGAAGGGAGTCGGTAATAGTTCGTTTGGAATTAAACTCTTTATACTCCCGTAAATAACAAGTACAAAAGCACCATCGGTGCAGCGAAGAGGATCGAGTCAAGTCTGTCGAGAACACCTCCGTGACCGGGGATAAGGTTGGATGAATCTTTAACGCCCACTTCGCGCTTTAATAGCGATTTGCTGAAATCTCCGAACTGTCCGATGATNNTCATAGATTACCAAAGGAGATGCGATCCAAACTGCAATTGTAGTAAGAAGGCATGCAATAGATCCTACCCATGTTTTCCCAGGACTGATTCGCTCGCTGATTTTCTTCTTGCCAAAAGATTTGCCGGCAAAGTATGCGGCGCTATCGCCGACCCAGATTGAAACAAGCAACACAAGGATAAAATATCCGGGCGGTACAATATCAAAGTGATCCATACCGGTATTTTTAAGGGTAAAATATTCATGAATGCCGAACATGCTTCCCATTCCGACACCGATATAAATCGCTCCGAAAAGAGTGATTGCAGTTTGCTCAAGAGGATTTGGAAGATCGCGGAAAAGCTCTACGGAGAAAATCACGATTGTACTAAGCATAATGAGCACGCCAAGCATTTCAAATTGCGGTGAGATAACGGAAACGCCGAGAGGAGAAAGCAATGATTGCAGACGGAATTTCCCGAAGCTCAGAGTTATAAGCATCGTAAGGATTACACCATTAATGATCTGTGGCCGGTAGCCCTTGACTCTTGCCAATCCGTAATATTCATGAACGCTAAATCCGGCAAGAATAATAGCAAGCATGAAAAATGCGACGGGCTTAAAGAGAACGATAAATAATACTATCGGTATTGCAATAACCGCTACCAATATTCGTTGAATTAAATTACTCATTTGGTATATTGAAATGCCCTACTATAAAATCAGCATTCTCTCTGGCTTGTATCGGTTCCGTCATTTTTTGGAATAGATAAAGCAATCCGAATAGAATAGGGAGTGAAACACCAAGTAGTACAATAGTATCTCCGAGCGGCATAGCCCTTGTCTCCGTCAGATTTTGAATTACTTCGGAATTATCTTTTACCAGATATGCAAGAATAACGATCACTCCATTATTGAATGCATGAGCAAGGACGCTCACCCTAAGGTCGCAAGTTCGGTATGCCAGCCATCCGAGAAGAAGCCCAATCGTCAAGAGTCCGGGAAATTCCAAGGGACTCACATGAATTGCCGCAAATAGAATCGAAGTAATAATGATCGCAACGAAAGGGCGTGATTTTCCTATTCCGCTTCGCTCGATATTTGTCTGAATAAATCCTCGGAAGAAAGATTCTTCGGCGAATGCCGGGACTATTGCAACGCCGAAAAGAAGGACCGTCAGTTCCATTGGAGAATGAGCCGTCGCTAACCCGGTCATCATATCATCCATTATTTTTTGAAATTCCTGAATTTTGGAAAATAAATGAGGAAATTCACTTAATCCCATCATCCAGAGCGAGGCAAATCCCTGCCCGACAAATTGCCCGACGGCAATTATTGGAATGCTGATAAGATGAACAGGCAAACGAGTTTCGCTCATGCCCTCAAGTCGAAAAGATTCGAAATAATTCTGACCCGACATTCTGACGATCAGAATCGGAACTCCCAGCATCATTACGATCTGAGCGATCGAATTGACCATGATAATGACCGATGAAGAGGCACCTTTAATATCGATTCCATATAAGAGAACGAGAATAAGTCCGCCAAGCATATTAAAAGCAAAGGCAACGCCAATGACGATGGCAATGGAGCGAGAAATGCCGAAATAGCCGTTTCGCATCAGAAAAGCGTGTTTTATTTGAAATATGACATTGTTTGCTCAACAAATATGCACTCTGAAAAAATCAAACTTGTTTAGTTTGGTTTCTGTTAGGTAATTCTCTTTGTATAGGGCACGGATTTTTACATCTATTTTTGCGGATGCGAGTAGTACTTTTATCGTTTAAGCTGATGTATTTTCCTTATTAGTAGATTCATTATATATATTTGTTTCATTGAGCAAACATCAGTTTTACACAGAACGAATTTTCAGAAGCGTCCGGCTTCTAAGTCTTTTTTCACTTATACTTTCTCTATATGGATCTGTTCGGGCTCAGACAGGAGAACGTCAGATATTGAACCGGACAGCCATCGCAGATACTACAACGCAGCGTTTGCTGTTACAGNNAGATGGACAGGCTTTGGAATCTGCTGTGGACCCGAAGACGTATATTCTCGGTCCGGGCGATGGTGTTTACCTCGATGTCTATTCGGCTCATTTTCTCGATCAGGATCTGACAGTGACACCGGAAGGCAGAATCATCGTTCCGAGGACCGGACAAATCGATGTTGCAGGTCTGACAATTCCCGATGCCGAAAAAAAAATAAATGTGTTATTGGAACGGGAATATAAAAATCCCCAAGCATATCTTTCGCTTCGTAGATTGAGGACAATGAAGGTCAGTGTACTCGGAGAAGTCCTCTCGCCCGGAGTTCATCAGGCAACGGCAATGATGCGAGTCAGCGAAATTATTGACCGTGCCGGTAATTTGACGGAAAAATCTTCATTACGAAATATAGAGATACATCGCACGGATGGCTCACTCCGCGCAAAAGCGGATCTCATCAAATATTTTAACACAGGTGACCTTTCCGCCAACCCTATATTAGAGGGCGGCGATGTAATTATTGTTCCTCGTACTTTCAATATAATCACGATCAATGGTAGTGTCGGAATGCCGGGATCGATAGAATTCGTCGACGGCGAAAAACTATCTTCGGTGATCGCTCTGGCAAAAGGTCTTAAGCCTGGAGCAAAAACAGATTCTGTGGAGATAGCTCGTTTTTCTACGGAGGATCCTTTCCGTGCTCACAGGATATATGTGAATTTTGCATCAGGTGAAGATCCTAATATTAAAGAAGGAGATGTGATTTTGATTCGCGGCATTTCGCAATATCACCTACCCAGGCTTGTAAGTGTTGGGGGAGAAGTGCAGTATCCAGGTCGATATTCTATCGAAGTCGGACAAACGAAACTCTCCGATATCATTCGTCGCTCCGGAGGAATATTACCGACTGGTTCACTCGATGAGGCTGTGGTTCTCCGTCGAGCCGGAATCGGATCTTGGGAAACCGATCCCGAATATGAAATGATCGGTCGCTTGCGTTCCTCTGATGATAAAAGACTTACTGACGATCAATATAATTATTATATTGCGCGTTCGCGCCAACTCGGAAGATCGGTGGAGGTCGTGAATTTCCGTTCTCTTATTGAGAAAGGTGACAAGTCTCAGGACATTTTGATGCGTGATGAGGATTCGGTCTGGGTGCCTCGTGAGAGAGGATTTGTCAGCGTGATTGGCAATGTCAATAACTCAGGGAATGTTAACTATATCGAAGGAGCAACATACAATGACTATATTGATCACGCCGGAGGGTACGCTTCGAATGCAGATAAAAGTGCAGTGCGTATAATAAATTCTCGTACCAGCAGTTATATCAACCCACATTCAGACGATTATAAAATTGGAGCTGGCGATACGATCGTTATTCCCGCAGAGCAACATAATTTTTGGAAAAATTTTGAGCAAGTCACAACCATTACTGCACAGATCATCACGATTATTGCCGGGATTCTTATCCTCAGAAAATTATAAAAGTTTTTACTCATTGTAATGAATGACGCAGAGCCAAATATCAATAACAACAACGGAGAGACTCGGATCTGGAAACAGAGAAAGGATCCCCATCTCATGGATTTTCTGACCTTACTTGCCAGGAATAAATTCGTTGTCATCTTTTTAACGCTTTTTTCCGGCGTGATCTTTTTGGCCTTTACTTATTATATGAGGCAAACTTTTACGGGACAGACAACCATTCTTCCTCCGGAAAAGCAAGGGCAAAGCGGACTTATTTCATTTCTCACGGGTTCCGGTGCACTCGACCTGATGAAGGGGCAGGAAAATCCGGCAACCGATATGTTCAAAAATGTTCTCGATTCCCGTCAGCTTTCCGAACAGATTGCTAAAGACCCGCGTATTCGGCGCTATTTTGCAACTTTTGATACTTCGGAAAAGCGCATTGCCGGTGGAATACACAGTTCAATGGAATCCCAGGCATTGCGAAATAGTATTTTTGAAATGGATATCACCATTCAAACTCACTGGAATCCCACCCAGGCAGAAAAAGATTCTGCGCGTCTCCTTGTCCCATATTTAGCGAACGTATTTGTCGATCATCTTGATCGCTATAATAGGGATCGGTTGATGACTTCTGCTCGTAATACCAGGATATTTGTTGAGGGTGAGTATCAGAATCGAATGGCTCAGCTTGACTCAGCATACGCAAAACTTCAGACATTCCAGGAAGAGCATAAAACGATCTCCCTTACCGAGCAACTTGCCGCGTCTGTTTCAAGCGCTGCGTTACTTGGTTCGCAAGAGCAGCAACTCGAAATGCAGCTTGGCGTAGAAGAGCGTGAACTCGCCCCAAATTCTGCCAGAATCCAAACGCTTCGTTCGCAGTTAGAGGAATTAAAGCACGAACTGAAAAAATACGATGAGGGAGGGGTAAGCGATTATGTTATGGCATTTAAAGATGTCCCGACGCTAGCCCGGCAGCTTGCGGGCCTGACACGTGAGGTGAAGCTTTTAGAGACTCTCAGTGCCTACCTACGACAGCAGTTGGAGCAAGAGCGCATTAACGAGCAACGTGATCTTCCGACTCTGCAGGTTCTCGATCCGGCTATTGCACCTGATCGCCGCAGTTCTCCTAGCAGGTTTAGTATGCTTCTTATAGGACTCTTTTCTGGATTTATCGCTTCTGTTCTTTATTCATTAATTAGAAATTATTATTCTCAGGTCGCTTCCAATCCCGACGAACATGCACGATACTTGAATTTTGTTACAATGCTTAAAAAGAAGAGACGATTTAAGACGTCTACTACTCGATAAGACTATAGAAGGTCGAGTATAAGAGTTAAGATGACAAACGAACGGACATTCAGGGAGCGAGCGACAAGAGGATTCGCATGGAACTACCTCTATAAGCTAACAGAACTCGGTTTAATGAATCTCTACACCATAGTGGTCGTCCGTCATTTCGGTCCTGAAATATCTGCTCCTTATGCTGTATTTACTGCATTATGCACAACAATTTCCATCATCTGTGCTTTTGCCGTTGACGGATTGCTGCTCCGCTATATCCAAAGAATTTCTGTCAATGAGCATTCTCATGGTGGGAATTTTACGGACATAGAAAGTTTCGGACTTCACAGGTTCTTAAAAACGCTTTTTGCATTTCGTATACTTGTCGTAACAGTTGTTTCTCTCTTAATAATCATTGCTCTTTTCATACTGCCATATATTCTGCCTATCCTCTCCCAGACTTTCGGATCTATCAGAGAGTTCAGTCCGTATATGTTCGTTTTTCTTTACGCACAAGCAGTAATTGCTTTTTGTACATTTTCGCTTATTGGTTTGCTCGAGACTAAACTCGTCTTTTGGGCAAGTCTTGTTTCCCGAGGGCTATTACTGATAACCGGANNCCCTTGTATTTGAAGGATCACTTTCTCTACATTTTGCAATCGGTCTTTTTGTTGCAAGCGCCGTTCTAAATGCCGGATGCTTACTTTATGTATTCAGCGGTGAAGTAAGTAGATCCTCTGGCAAAGCAGTATCTAAGAGATTTCCCTTTTCTTCAGTGATGCGTGAAATGTGGAATCTTATCACCGGTGTGAGCCACATCAAACTTTTTCTGGCTACACCTATTATGCTCTATGGTATCATCACCTGGGGTTCTGATATTTTGAGTACGGTACTTGGAAGACAACCTGATATTCTTATGATGCGCGGTCNNTACTCTTCAGAGATAGGTTACTATCTTTCTGCGTCGCTTCTACTTCTGGTTACGGAGTATATTTTTCTTTTCGGTCTAGGCGGAACGTTGGTTTCTATTTTTTCAAAGCTTGCTCATGACGATGAGAAAGAGGCGTTGATCGGGAGAAATCGCTACCCGCGGCTTTATAGTGCACGAAAAGAGATCGCTGGATTTCAGAATGTGGTATTACTCCCGCTATGTGGTTATATGATGGTTTTTGCACCGGATGTAATACGTAGTATATATGGCAACAAATACGACGCGGCTATTCCGATGCTTCGTATAGGTCTTCTTGCTCTTGCAATATCTGTCGGGCTTTTCGGAGGGGGGCTGCAGATCACATCACTAATTGCCATCGGGAAGCAACGATTGGTCTTTCGCAACAGAGTCTGTTGGGGGATTGTAAATATTATAGCAAATTTTTTTCTGATCCGTTCATACGGAGGTTTAGGTGCTATCATTGGTACGCAGTTCGCAAATGCATTTGCATGTGGAACGGAGTCTTATTTTGCGTATAAGATTATCGGCAGGTCATTTAATTTTTTAGGAACAATACGCATTATTGCAATCTCATGCATTTCAGTTCTTGGAGGGTATTACCTAATACGAATCATGAGTATGGATAGTTTATATCTCTCAAATGTGATGATCAGCGCTTTGTTTACGGGTTTGACGATTGCTATCCTTTATGCTTTCTTTAAAATCCCGGAAGCAAAGAAGGTATGGCAACGTATGAAGGGTCTTTTTCGTCAATCGAATTCAAAAGTATTTTCAAGTGAGTAACTACGATATTATCGAGAAACCTGAGGCAATGGAGCCCGGAAGACGGCGAGCGCTATTCTCGATCCGGTATCTTTTATATTTATTTTCGTGGCTCTGCATGTGGCAGGGTTGGCAGGTTTCCGGCTCAATATTTCAATTAAATTTTATGGGCGGTCTTGTAACCGGACTCTGGCTTCATGAAATATTTCTGACTTATACATTCATTCTATTGATTTTTGAGCGGACTCTCAGTGGAGATTATTATTTTGCCAGATCATATTTTTCAGGTCCGATTCTTCTCATGGGTTTTGCTCTAGTTATTTCATGGATTCATGGGATGATTATCCGCCAGCAGTTTACTGCTATTTATGAAGCACATGAGTCAATATTGATAGTTATTTCTTTCTTTATCATTCTTAATATTTTTCGGAATCCGGAGGAGCGCAATCTGTTAGTCATTATGCTCTTCTTTGCAATGATCATGAAAGCCGCAGATTCAACATGGATAAAGTTCTTTTCTACTGACGAGCAAAAGGGTTGGGGTACAGTACTGATGTGGCGGGATGGTTTTTTGCTCGGGATGGGAATTGTCGGAACACTTATTCTTGCCCAATATCGAGGTAAAAAATTTCTATGGCTGCGAACGACTATACTCTGGCTCTCTCCATTTCTGATGTACGCGCTGATTATCAGTTATCGACGAACGTTCATTTTAGCTTTCTTTGTTTCGGCAGCGGTGATGTTCATTACTATGGGGAGGTCGCGATTCAAAAGACAAGTTTGGATTTTTCTTGTATTGGTAATCGGCACGCTAATTTTTGTTCTCATTACTGATCCGGTTGGTATTATTGCCCGGCTTGTCGGCGGTGTATTCCAGCCGCAAGAAGAAGGATCATCCTATATTCGCCTCATGGAATACCCGAATATCCTTATGAATATTTATCACCATCCTTTCTTCGGAGTCCCGGTTGGTGTGGAGTGGTATCAATATTACAAAATGCCGCTTTGGGCAAATTTTTCCGGGCTTGGATGCCATAATACATATCTCTACTGGCAGCTTCGCACCGGTGTTATCGGCATGTTTGCCTTCCTTTGGTTTCTTGCAAGGGTTTGGAAAGCGATTATTATTAACCTCTTTGTTCAAAGGACCGAAGAAGATTTCCTGATTAATCAACTGATGTTTCATTCGATGTTGATGTATAACGTTGCTTCATTCTTCGGGTTAATGTATGCCGATGCAATGAGTATTATGACAGGATTTATTCTTGTCATAATCCAATTACAGATGATTCATACAAGCGGATTGGTCAGTTACAAAAAAGTAAACCTATGGCAGACTATACGTCGGAAGGAGATCGTTCTTCGTAAACCCGTTATTCTTATTGTTGATCCGATATGAAAACTTACGATAGGCTGCTCTGAAATATTTTTACTTCGTAACTTCTTCATATCTTTGCCGTAGCTGTAATATCATTCATTATCCTTTTTATTGCCTATGCGTAAAATGGCTACTTGTTTTGCACCCCTGATCGTTCTTTTTGTCTCGGTTTCTCTACACGCACAATCTTTGAATGCTTCACAGAGCGAGACATCGGCTCCGAAGTCCGGCGTGCATCTTGATTTCTCTGTAGGAGATACAACATTTTTATCCAACCTCATTCATGGTAATTTGTTCCGAACGCCATTTCAATCCATTTTTGCCAGCCGAGACAGCAATGAAGATGATTTTTGGTCGATGCCGGATTCGACAGACGATTCGCTGTTACTCGATCTGAAGATGGGGGATTTTAGCCATCATAAGAAACATCATGATCGCTCGTTCCTCATAACTGACCCGCCGTACGATCGGGAAATACCCCATCTTGAATCCATGCCGTTCATGGATTATAATCGTGTTAACGGGTATTATCTTGGAATTGCAACACCGACGATGGTAGATTTTGGACGTCATAGCGAAATTGGCATAAAAGGCGGTATAGGATATGGGTTTGTAGAGAAGAAAGGACAATCGCAGCTTGGCGGAGAATACAGGATTCCACTGTCTACAAACGATACTTCTATTGTTGCTGAAAGATGGAAGCCGGTTCCGACTCTTGCAGTTGGCGCTGAGTACCATGATATAACAAGTACCGACGATGCCTGGAGAACGGAAAGAAGCGAGAATGCAGTCTACGCTTTTTTTGCACGCGAAGATTTCAGAGATTACTATAAGATAGACGGATGGAATGCCTATGCTGCATTTCGTCCCGAACGGAAAAGTGAGATCCGTCTCGAATATCGAAGCGATATTTATTATGATCAACCTCAGAGGATTCTCTATGGAAATTGGGGAACAAGCAAATCACTTCCCCAGAATCCTGCGATCACAACTGGGCG
Organism: Ignavibacteriota bacterium; assembly: GCA_003151215.1. The sequence continues at coordinate 1,209 of PLXB01000214.1, read as the reverse complement.
GTTGAATTCATGGGTGTTCACGGCTGTACGGGAAGATGCTCACTCGGAAAGTATTGTGGCAAAGAATATATTTGGTGACAGTGTTACCTATATGAGAGTGACCGGAAGAGTATATCTTTTGCAGGGAGAATTCGGACAGAATACCGGCGCAGACAGCAGCTTCCAACGCTATATTCTTGACGCCCGCGATTTCAATCCGATCATTCCAGGTATTTCCATCGATACCCGTTTCCGCATGGAAAGCGGAACTGGTGATATGCCCATCCAGAAAATGCAATATCTCGGCGGTCCTTCATCGCTTCCGGCATTGAAAAATAAAATAATTGCGGGCAACAGGCTTGTGCTTTTGAATATCGAATTAAGGTTGAGCCTTTCAGCTCTCAGCTCATTCTTTGAAAATGAAAGTCCGGAAATCATTATTCTCAATGATTTCGGCTATTGCACGCGAGTTCCTAATGATAATAATTTATTGCAAGGATTTGGAGATATGACTTTTTCTACAATTGCCTATAACATAGGAGTTGGTTTAGGACATCCATCTGGTATCCAACTTGGAGTATCCTGGAGAACCGATATTAAAGAAACGGGTAGATTCTTTTTTAGATTTCAGCGACCATTCTAATTTTGATTAGGCTTTCTTTTCTTTTGAAAATATTCCTTCAATATAGAGCCACATTCTATATCAAGAATGCCGCCAATAGTGTGGATGCGATGATTTAATCTATCATCTTCCGTGATCGTATAGAGTGTGCCGCAGGCTCCCGCCTTCGGGTCATAAGCTCCGAAAATAAGGCGCTCAACACGAGAGTTTACTAAAGCGCCGGCGCACATAGGGCATGGTTCGAGGGTGACATACATTGTTGAGCCAGCAAGAAAACGAGATTCAAGTGTTCCGGATGCAGCGGTAATTGCGATCATTTCTGCATGTGCGGTCGAATCGGTCAGCTGCTCAGTCTGATTATATCCTCTGCCGATTACAGCATTCTCTTTAACAATGATACATCCTATCGGTACTTCATCCAAATCAAACGCTTTCTGCGCTTCGCGAAGTGCGAAGCGCATCCAGTATTCATGAGGCTGGGAAAACGGATTATCGGTCATTGGTTGAGAATGTGGGCCCTGCAGGACTTGAACCTGCGACCAATCGATTATGAGTCGACTGCTCTAACCAACTGAGCTAAGGGCCCAAGGGTCAAAGCTTAAAGCTTA
>PLXB01000006.1 GCA_003151215.1 Ignavibacteriota bacterium | reverse complement strand
TCTACGGTGCGAATTGAAATTTTCAGTGTATCGGCAATTTGTTTCGTCGAGAGACCGTTGCGGAGAAGCACGCAGATCTTGTATTGATTCGGCGTAAGCGTTGGATATTCTTTCGAGAATTTTTGGAGGACTTCTCGATAGACGAGTTGGAATTCGTAGGGAACGACCTTCTTTTTCTCATCGAGTGAGTAGTTGACGGTCGAGAGCAATTCACTTAATTTGGAATGAGCTATACCAATCTTTTTATCTGTCAGTTTAGCTATTTCTTTCACGCGCCGATTAATAATTCGCATCGATTCATTCTTTTCCATGAGGTGCATCGTCAGGCGTTCGATCTCCTGAGACTTTAGCCTTACGTCTTTTCTTAGCCGCGTCCTTTCATTTTCCAATTTTTCGGTGGATGATCGTATTAAAATTTCGGCAATTGCTTTCTGTTTTTGAGGGCCCAGCATATCTTCCTTAATACTCCAGGCAATTTTCCAGTGTTGAAGCGATTGCTCGTCNNGATGAAGAACAGGGCTTTATCAGGATCGGCACGCTTGAGGTACAAGTGACCAAGCCCAAGTAGAGCACCAATCGTACGGTTCAAATTGCCGCTCTCGCTTGCAAATGATAGCACATTTTGAAGAAGTTTCTCGCCTGAGGCTAAATTGCCCATATCGATCTCTATTTTTGCCAGATCTATGCGCAGTAATTCATACTCTTTCGAATTAAGTCTTTTGGAGAGAGCGATATTACGTTTTAGTAATTGCTTTGCCCGGTCCTTTTGTCCGCAATTGAAATAATATTTGCCAAGTGCTCCCATGCTACCGGCCTCATGTCTCCTTTGCCCAAACTCTTTGAAAAGCGCGAAAGCTCTCTCCCGGAAGTTCCTGGCTGCTTCCGTATTACCTATATTTAGGTAAACCTCACTCAAATTTCCGTATGCAGCCGCAAGATTCCGCTTATCNNTCCAGAATTGTTATCGATACAAATAGATTGGAGAGCGCTTGCGGATAATCGCCCACCTCAGTATAGATCGATGCGATATTCATTTGACACATTCCCGAACTCCTAATTTCATGGATTTTACTATATAGCTCCCGAGCCTGCTCCAAGGCAGAAAGTGCTTCTGTGTATCTTGCAAGATGGAGTAACGAATGGCTCATGCGTGCAAGTGCATATGCTTGTTTGCCAAGGTCATTAGTGTGACTGAGAAGTGCTAAGCTCTTTTTATGGTATTCAAGCGCTTCGGGATACCGGCCATTAATAGTGAGTATACCTCCAATATGCGAGAAGGCAATGGCCTCCGCTCCCAAATCCCCGACAAGTTCTGCAAGTTCTGCACACTTTTGAAGTGTTTGTAACGCGAGAGAGAGACGATCTTGGCCGGTATAGATATACGCCAAATCCCGCAATATCAGTAATTCGCGTTCTACATCTCCAGTTTGCTCCGCCATGTGCAGTGCACGTTCGAGCATATTAAGTGCGACTGAGAAATTTAAAAGATAGTATTGGCAATTGCCGTTACCGTGAAGCGCGGCTACAATTCCACGTTTATCGCCAATGCTTTCGGCCAGACGTTCTGCTTCAGAAAAGAGTCCGAGAGCCCGCTTCGTCTGCGGAATTTCCTTGCCGTTCAATTTATCTGCGAGACGCAACATCGCCCAAAGCCGTGCCTTGGAATGAACGGCCCGTTTAAGACGTGCTTCCAAAATACTTAAACTTACTTCTCGTAGTGGGCGAATATCTTTTGTCGTATTAGCCCTGCTAACTTTATCTGCCATTAAATAGCCTTAGCCTTTTATCGAATTATTCTCTTCTTTCACTCTCAATAATCCGCCGGAAGATTCGGTTTCGGATTCTCTGAAAAACAATTACACGATTGAAGTACAAATACAAACGATACCGCTTTTAAAAACCGGTATTGAACAGGTAGTTGGTTTTCAACTAACACTGACTATCTTTGTGTTTAGTTTCATAATATAAATTGGTTGATCGATCACGCACTTAGTCGAATGCCGCGAACACTATTCCTTATGAAACCCGAAAAGAAGGCATATGAAGCGAAATCTGTGGCCATCCATTTTATGATTATGAACTCCGGGAAAATTGTACTCCTGTTTCTTATTCTGTCTCTATATCATACGGACTACACATTCGCTCAGTGGAAGTTATGGGGAGTTCCGCAGGGCGGCCTTCAAGGCCAAGTCTTAGGAGGGCCATGTGTTGTTGATAGTAACCACAATTTATATGTTTTTTACAGTCTGTCAAGCCAATTCAACAAATGGGATTTCCTGTCACATCGGTGGTCCAAGCTTCGTATAATAGATTCTGACGACTATAGAAGGGTGATAAGTGTCGCCATTTGTCTACCAAACGGTACAATTGTGGCCGGTGGTATGGGCGGCATGTTTTGGACAACCGATGGTGGCTCACATTGGACAAGGGAATGGACGTTTCCAAAGGGTATTGGGGTAAATAATTTGGCTGTCACCCCTCAAGGCTCTCTCCTTGCTGCCACTGAGAGTGGTCTCTTTGCATCAGACCTCACGGATACTTTCTGGAATAAGATTAAGGGAAATCTTCCAGATGACGGTTTTTTTTCTGTTTACGCAACACCGGACGATCACTATTTTGCATCTTCCTCTGCTTCTTATCAAGTATATCGCAGTCTTGATAAGGGAAATACCTGGGCGATACAGGATTCTGATTATGCATGGATTGGGGCAACAGCTTTTACGGTCAGCTCTCAGGGTATATTGATTGCAGGTGGTCCCATGGGGACATACGAGTCAACTGACGAAGGAGAGGACTGGGAGCGAAAAGAGGGGGATTTCTTCAACGACGAGCTCAACAATGACGAGGATATCAATGTAACTGGTTTTTTCAATAGTTCTGATGGTAATATTTTTGTCACCACAGCGGATCCCGAGTATGGGGGGGCAATAATGTACGGACATTTATTTGACGGAACTCCATGTTGGTGGAGTACCGATGATGGTATACATGGTATACAATGGAAGGAATTGACAGGACTTTGTGGCATCCATTGCTATGCAATTCTCGACCTTGCGCCCGGCCTTCTTGCTGGCGTGACGGACGGTGGCGTATTCATGTCTTCGGACAAGGGAAATTCCTGGACCCCTCTCGATTCCGGGATTTCAACGGCATACGTTAGTGACGTTGCCTATAAGGATAGTGCGCTCTATGCCGCTCTCCTCGAGCGAGGTGTTGCACGTTCGTCAGAGGGCACAGCCTGGCAAACGATCAATGGCGGTCTCACTGATAGCTACTATTACAAATTTTTTCAGAAAGGTAGCCAACTCTATGTCGCACAAGGAACGAGTAAGTGGAAGGGGGCACAGACGATTCACCAATGGGATGGAAAGGTCTGGCATTCACTTCCTCCATTGGAGGTTGACATGACGATGGAGACCGTTTGTGCCGATACAAGCGGCAAGCTCTTTGCCGGTGATGCCTCGCTTCCCACTACGCCTAATGGGCCTGGGCAAACGGTGGGGCTTTGGGTGTTGAATACTAATGGGGTCTCTTGGGCAGCATCACCGTTCTACTACCAAGACGTCGTACAATTACTTGCTTCTGATTCCGGTAACACCATCTATTCATTTATGGATTCTTCGCAGGGTCAGGGGCCTGTCAGACCGTCACTCTACAGATCAACGAATGATGGGAATGTGTGGGCTAACTCCTGGGACCCAGTTGGTTTTCCCGAAGAGGGTCTCATTACAGTATCCGTCATGGCCGCCAACAAAGATACATTCTGTGTTGCATCACGCAACACGCTGTTTCGCACTCGCGATCACGGTACCACATGGACCGCGCAACCATTTGGCCGGACCTTCAATCCAATCGGATTGGCCTTTCATGATGGGCTGCCCTTTGTCTATGATTCGACTCAAGTCATGGAAACGGAAGGCGACAACGCACCATGGCAAGTAGATAGTGGCTATACGGGCGCGTTAACAAGCATGACGGTCGGAGACAATGACACGGCCTATCTCGGGACCGCTGCCAATGGAATATACGCGCGACCTATGCCAGTAAGAACCTCTGCCGACGTGAGACATCCTATTGCAACAAGCGATTCGAATATGTTCGAAATCTTCCAAACCCCGTACCGTTTGACTGTCGTGTCCGATCAACCTGCTATTTCGATTCACCTTTTTAATATTTTGGGCAGCGATGTGCTTTCGAAAGATGGTCATGGCACCCTTCAAGTCGATCTCACAATCTTGGCTGCAGGAACGTACTATGCCATCGTGGAAGCCGAAAGTAAGCGAGAGATTAGAAAATTTATAGTCGTGCATTGAACCATAATTATTACATCAGTCCAGTAATGGACCAGTATATATACTAAAGGAGCCTAAAAGCTGAGTCAGTAAGTTCATCTCAGTGAAACTCCATAAAGCTGGTCGGTCACAATCTCCGTAGTTACTCTAAGGATTTAATCCAGTACAAATTGACATCATTTCGCTTTTCCGGTACTTGATGTTAGAGTGTCTGGAAGATGTCGAAACCAAAGGCGTTCCTTCAAAGACAGAGCAAATTTAAAGTGATTCGAGCTTGCGTTTGAACCGCGATATAATTCTGGCAACAATACGGCAACAAATTTTCCCCGTGACCCATCCTGCAGTGGCAAGCTCACTCTTGCCCAAATGCACCGTCTGTTATGAAAGAGGGCGAGCCTGAAGCCCCAACCAGTCTTCCCAGTTAACCCATCCCTGTCCTAGGTAGACATGATCGGAAGCCTCAGGAATAAATGATGGCCTTTTTGCAGATTTTCTCCATTCATCCCACTCGACTTTTTGCTTCATTCGCAATGATCGTACATACAACCGCGCTTGCTTGAAGGGCAAATATCCTGGCAGTGCTTCGGACGAAACATTCTCCCAAATTCCACACTTGCCTCGTAAATAATCTAAGAACGAAAGATTTCTATATCGACATGTCTGGGCGACACTCAACATTTGTAGATATTCACGCAATCCTTGTTCGCGCATCATTCCTTTCACTCCCCGGCGGTGTATGGCAAAAGCTTTCACCGCGGCTTCGGCATTGTTATTATTCCACGGCACTCCATCATGGTGCAAGAATGTCCACAGCTCCTCCCAATGTTTCTTCAAACGCTTCGCATACCGCACGGATAGTTCACTGATATGATTACCCTCTATGAAGGTTTGGTAGAAGTGCTCTACGTCTTTTATATGTTTTTCCAAATGTACTTTTTGTAATCCGTGACGGTCGATGGTTTCTACGATGCCTCGCAACACCTTACCGAACGCCGAAACCATAGATCGATATTCTTCATCGAACAGGACCTTAAATAGATCGTCGTTGAGGTCGCGGATTAAGTGAATGAGACATTTTTGACGTTTAACTTCGAGCGTCTCATATCCGGAGTAAAAATCAGAAACAATGATGCCCTTGTAGCCTCTGAGTAGTTCTTGAAGGAAATCAGGATTACGGGTGGGCGTATAATGGTAAAATACAGAGTCTGCTGTCGCAAAAACCCAAACATATCCCGAGTGACCCTTCAATGAAATGGTAGTTTCGTCGATATGGATGACCGGGCTGTGGAGGACAATTTCTTGAATATAGTCGGCTTCCGATCCCCAGGTTTTATTCCACCATTTATTCTTCGCTGTCGTAAGATACGTCCGTCCGATCTTGATCCCATATTGTTCCTGGATCAGTTGGGCAATCATCTCGTTACTGAGATGATAATTGACATGGTAGTAAATAACAAGAGCAAATAAATTGTCGCCATAACCCCATCGCGACTTTCGGTGTGTCA
>PLXB01000456.1 GCA_003151215.1 Ignavibacteriota bacterium | reverse complement strand
TACCGGACAAACAGGTGATATATATTACACCTTACCTTCGAACCCTCCAAGTGCTGTCAACCAGGTACTGACTGCAAGCGCATTTAGCGGAACCGGACCCTATAACGTTCAAATGAGTTGGGCATTACCAGCCGGGACATTTTGGGATATTAACGGTAACTCCAACGTCTCCGGAGAGAATTATATTGGTCCGAACATCAATGTTCCGTTTGAAGTACATGTTTTTGAAAACGACGTCCTTTCTAAAGGCAGCCATCGTGTAATGCAATATACTCCTAATGGGACGAGTGCTGATCTGATCGGAGGATATTACGCCAATGGATTCGATATAGGCATCGTGGGGGCGACAATAGGCGGAGGCGGATATAATAGCAATATAAACTTCGTTTGGAATGACTTCGGGACAATTGCCGGAGGTGCAGGAAATTCTGTTGGAACTACAGGAGGAGGTACGAATTCGTATGCAACGGTAAGTGGGGGATCTGCCAATACTGCAGGTGCTCATTACTCAGTTGTCGGCGGAGGATACAATAATACTATCGGCTCATCAGGTGTCTATTCTGTGATTCCCGGAGGCGAGAATTTGACTTTGGGAGCAAATAGTTTTGGAGTCAATATGTCGTCAACTGCTGTCGATGTAAGTGCTTCGGCAAATACGGCATATTTTGGCGATATGAATCTTTGGCTTGGAAACGTAAGTAATACTGCCAGAGAATTACGTTTCTACGAGCCCAGTTCAAGTGGCACTAACTATACTGCGTTTAAAGCAATCGCTCAGGCGGCAAATATTACATATACGCTTCCTGCCTCTCTTCCTGCGGCAAATAGCGGCTTAATGATTTCTTCTACAGCAGGAGCGCTGAGTTGGGGATCGAATTTAGCATGGGATAACTCAAACTACAGGCTTGGTTCCAACACGACATCTCCCAATACGACAGTCGATGATAATGGCGATCTTGCAATTCGTGAACACGGATTCACTGCTGGAAATGGGAACAATAATAATATCAATATTGGCAGCTATAGCTTTGTGAGGATCAGCGGTCCGGGAGCAGGATTTACTATTACAGGAATTGGCAGTGGCGTTGATGGAAAAATGGTGATTCTCTATAATTCAACTGCTCAGAATATGACGATCTCTCATAATGATGCAAATTCAAACGCTTCAAACAGGATCTTTGCCAAGGGAGGTGTAAACCTGACAATAGGGCAATATGGCGTTGCAACACTTATCTATAATGCCACAGACTCGCGGTGGATAGTGGTTTCGACAAATTAATTTTATGAGAAATAGACCAATCTCCTGGAAGCGAAATGTTGCATTAGCGTGCATCTTTTTTCGCAGCAGTTGAAGGTCCGAAATCCTGTTTAACTGTGAAATTCAATCCTTCGACAATATCGCCTTCTTCTTTACTTTTGAGTTCGAAATCGATATAAGGAGGATTGCATGAATAATGCAGCAACTGTAACTGTTTAGGATCTATATAGGCGCGATATTTGCCCGGAACGAGTCCAAGATAAAAGAATTCACCGCTTGAGTAGGAAAGTAGATCCTCACTTAATCGTACTTCGGAAGTATCTTGGCTGTCGCGGTTTTGAATTTTAATTCTCGCTCCACCCAAAGGCTCATCAGTGGCTCCGGCAAGATAGACATACCCTTCGATCTGTCCAGCGACAGAAAGCGGAATTTCCACACGAACAAATCCATTTGCAGGCGGGGTAAATTCAAAAGTTTGAAATTTTGAAATAAGCGCAATATTATCCGTATTCTCAGCAGTCGTTTTCACAACGTATTTTCTATATGGTTCGAGATCGAATATCCTCAATATGCCATTATCTTGTTCATAAACTCCGCCCGGTGGCTGTTCAAGTCCGAAATGTTTGACTAATGGTTCGCCCTCATCATATTTTCCGTTGCCATTCTGATCGATAAATGGGACTATCTCAAGTCCGCCGCGCCTGACCTGAGGTCTGTATGTCGAAAGAAACCTCGGGTCAACAGGATCGAATGTTAGCGAGCCTGCCATTGAGGCGTTGGTCGCGAGCGGCATATTCGTCCCCCAAGTCGAGGAGGTTCCTACCTGAGCAAAAGGAAGGTTCATTCTCAGATCTGCCTGAATTCTGGTACTTCCGTCTAAAAAACTATATGTTCCCGTGACACTTACGGTACCGGTTTCAAAGATAGGCTTCGTAAGATTAAGATCAACCGTAGTTACTCTATGACTCATCAGATCCACTGTTGCCGACGTACGAAAGAGTATATTTGCGAATGTACTACCGGATATGCCTGCGTTGCCTATGTTATAACTACCGGGATAAAGGTGGAATCGATCGCGAATAAAATTTAGCGTCGATGAAGCATTCAGCGTTAATCCAAAAAAACTTTTTGTTAACTGGGGAGAAAGTGAAAAATTTCCTGAATCCTTACTTATCGGAATATCAAGGGCGGTCACATGAAAATCGCCTCCGATGAATGGCATGGGCATTAGTAAAAGAACTCTGCGTTGATCGAGAATCGTAAATCCACCGGCAGACACCGGATTGGCAGTAAATGGATGATCAACGTTTGCATCTAATGAAAATCCGGTGGGACCGGCTATATCTAATGAACTCCGGAAACCCGTTTTGTAATAATATTCACCGCCAAGGAGAATTCCGCTCGTTGCACGAAATGATGTCGTTCCATATGGCAAAAGGACTAACTTACCCAGATCATCCTTCGAATAATTTACGCCTCCGGAAAGTGTCATTGCCGTGCTTATTCCGAGTTTTCCATCGAGAGTTCCGGTGCTGGAATTTAAACTTGGATGAGCAAGGGAAGTTCCGCCGGTCAGTGTATATTCAAAATTTCCCGGAGGGAGAAATGTATAAGGGATGCGCAGATCTATTGTAGAAATCCGGACTTCACCATACGGTCCGCGAAATCTGAGTTGGACGTTTGTCGAGCCATAGGAGAGCGGGATAACAAATTTATAAAAGCCGGTTTGATCGGCTTTTGTATAACTTATCAAAGCGTTATTAACGTAAAGCTCAACTGTCCAATTTGGCTCGGTATGATCGCTGATCGTGTAGTTTGAATAGGAAGACCGGTAACCGCTGTAAGCATTGGTAACCTGAATTCCTACCATGGAATCGGCAAGTTGTATATTCGAAAAGAATGAATGCCTGCCGATCATTATCTGGGAGATCAGGCTCGAATTCGGAATTCCCATTCGCCACCGGAAAGGAGTGTTCTTCCAGTCAATCGGTTGGTAATTCGACTGTGTAAGAGATGCGTCAAAATCACCACCCAGGATCTGCCCTCCGAGAAGGAAATTATACTGATAGGACTTGACGCCGTCAGTTGAAATTCCGCTGTTGGTCGGGGCGCCGAGAAATTTTGAATATCCTCCGCCTGCCGACCAATCAACTGTTCCAAGAGAAAAGAGCGATCTTGGAAGTCCGAATCGTTTATCGGGTATAACTTCAGAGGCAGCCTGTTGCATATTATTTCGCTTCGCAGCGTCGGATATTTCAATTTCCGCAGGAAGAGGTTTTCCGGATGACAATGATATGGAAAGGCCATTAAACGTGAAAAGACATTTCAGCTGAAATATCTTTTCAAAAATATCGGATCGGAGGTAATATCCGGAAGCAAGGATTACGTATTCATCCGGTTTTAATTTATAAATATCGTCCCGATAGCGTATCTGCGCGTTCTGAAAGTCGATATTGTATTTCGCTTCTTCATCTATATAATGGCCGGTAATGGATCTTCCATCGGAGGATAATTCATTATGGACCTTCACAAAATTAAATATATCGGATGGCTTAACATAAACCTGTTCGCCGGAGAGAAATGCCGGGATGATGTCACTGCCAATGATCCGGTGGTTTATTTCGATGGTGATCTCCTCTCCTTCGGCTCCTCCTTTGGCAAGACCTTTTACTGAAGGGGTAAGAAATAAGATGACGAGCATCAAGAATACCCCGATCCGGAGCGTCATATAGACTGATAATGACCGGCAATCCGGGGCGGGGGTATTCACGAGNNTCCGGCTCTGAAATTGACAGAAACCGACTTCTATTTACCTTGAAAGAGCAAGTTCACCGGAAGCCAATACCGTCTCTTTCGTTTGTTTTCCTTCAGCGGGCATCGTTAAGTACTCAACTCTGATCGTACCGCCTGCCAGGTCAAGTCCTTTAGGCACTCTAAAAGGTATGGTGCAGGTTCTTGTCGGAAGAGGTACATAGACGGCAATTCCTTTGACAAAAGTAAGCTGCGTTTCTTTGCCCGATTTATCCTTGAACATCACGATGAACTGTCCGTAAACGGATTCATCTCCCGAACGATTAAGATCCAAGGTTACTGCCATCTTCCTACTCGTATCCATCGGTGTTACGGTGATCGCTCCCATGGAAACTCTGGCAGGAGTTGTCTGATTTCTGACGATCACCGGAATTGAAATACCGTAGATCGCCTTAATAGCAACTGCAATGGTCTTATCGGTGTCATTTCTGGGAATTTCGAGTGCTTTTGCCCGCTCTATTTCTCTCATAAACAGATGTGACCGGAATTCACCTGCGGGTAGATCTTTTGGTTTCAGATACTGCAAACAGATCGTTTGCGAACCGTGCGGTGGAATGGTTACCTGGCGCGGGAAAAACCTCACAATGCTGTCGCAGAACTTTACTTTGGTCGGAAGAGAATCCGCATCCTTGAATTCACCGTCTTTCTGCATTTCAACGTGAGTGAAGGAGATGGCATAGCTTGCCGTATCGTCGCTCTGGCTGACCAGATTTACGATATCGTTTCTTTTCCCGCCTTCGAAAACTACTCGTTTCGGGAATACCATCAATCCGCCTGGGCTTTTCTGTGCATAAATGGCAGTAGAAAATACCAGCAGCAAAAGAGCTGCTGTCATTGGTTTTTTTAAATTAAATAGTCGCATAAATATAACATAATAAGGGTTAATGTAAAACTTCTTGTCGCGACTATCGCACCGGGCTTTATCCCGGCTCTATTACTCAAGAGCTGCAGTTACTAAAAACGTGCCGTTATATGTGGCATTTGGCTGATTAGCGTTCACATGAAGCGTTGCTCCGACGTTAATATTGCCATTGGTACGTTTCAAAGTAAACTGATCCGCCGTCATTTTAGAGCCTCCGGGACTGGTAAGATCTATCGAAGTTGGCAGACTGATATTAACGACACAACCGTCGCGTGTGAACGTTGTGCGGTCGTCATCATTACGAGTATCATCACGCTCGGATTGATCGCATTCATGATCGTCATCTTCTCCGTCGCTTGCGTTATGGATCGTGAGTTTGAATAATGCTGCCTGCGGAGTGAAACCCGTAAGATGCATTGCAAAAACGCCGCCCAAAGATGTTACCGTGCCGTCAGTGTTGATCTTGATCGTTCCCGGAGTCGGAGTTGTAATAATCGCTCCGAAACAGAGATCATATACTTTTACTAATGCCAGGGAGTTTTTATTTTTATCGTCATCCCCGGTTGGGTTTGCCGAAGCAATACCGGATAAAACTGTTGAGTAAAGACAAAGCATCAGCAAAAGAAATCCCAAAGCGGCAGCAGCCGGAAGAGATCCGTTCTTCTGATAAGAATGCTTTTCTACGGATATGCCGAATTTCATCGCTTCTTCTCCGTAATACACTGTTTAAAGACTAATGATTGTGAACAAAAGTGTTCCGGGCTTTCCGGCATAGCGACTTAGCGCTTACCGGCATAGCCCGAAACAGAGTGTAATGCTCCCGTGACAGGAGACGCTATAACAAAATCTTAAAAAAGATTCGGAAGACAACATAGCACCACGTGGAACCTGAAGTTATCCCTGGTCCTTGCGGAAATTAGATCCTCAGCAAGTTCCTGCAATGTTGTCAACCGAAATCTTATCTATAACTAATAAAATAACATTAGTTATAATTTACCGAAACAAGGAAATCTCCGTCATACCAACCGGCAGGTGATCCGCCGGGTATAGTGACAGTGGCACCGACAACGAAGAAAAGCACTCCGACCTGATCGGAAGGAAGGATTTTCGTAAGTTGCGCGATACCAACGTTATTATGATGAAAATTACTTACTTGCA
>PLXB01000001.1 GCA_003151215.1 Ignavibacteriota bacterium | reverse complement strand
TGAGTTTGATGATGCAGCGGTACACACCCGACTTCATCAAATCGAGAGTGAGGACATGGTTGGCAACTTAGTAACCCAAGCTGAGATGGAGGCCGTCTACACAGACAGAATGGCAAAGAAAGGAGCTCCAGGGAGAGATATTTATGATGCACTTATCACCTCTGCACCCCGCGATAGATGTCCCCTATGCGCCCACCGCACTGTGTCGACGCTTGATCATCATCTCCCAAAAGCTCATTTCCCAGCCCTTGCGGTGGCACCGCTTAACTTAGTGCCTGCTTGCGCTGACTGCAACAAAACGAAGCTAGCAGTTCTACCGGGAAATGCGAACGAAGAGACGCTACACCCTTACTTTGATGACATCGATAATGATCGGTGGTTAGTTGCAGAGGTGATTCAGGAGCAACCCGCTGCACTGAGGTTCTTTGTAGAGGGGCCGGATCACTGGAACGATGTACTTCAGGCACGTGTCGAAGGACATTTTCGGACCTTCGACCTCGGCACTCTGTACTCGTCGGAAGCCGCAGACGAACTGGAGTGTATTCGCCATCAACTTCGGAGTATGTATAACGCTGGTGGCATCGAGTTAGTTAGGACGGAATTGCGGGATCGTGCTGAAAGCTGTCAATATGCGCGAAGGAACGGTTGGCGCACAGCTACATATCGAGCTCTTGCTGATAGTGAGTGGTTCTGCGATGGTGGGTTTGAAGAGTAGAAACAAATATCCAGTCCCACTGAAAACCTTCTGAAGGGAAAAGGGAGGTTCAATATTCTTCTCTCAAGAGGTTTAAAATAACAACAGAGGGCACAGTAAGGTTAGGGTAATATTGTAAAGTTGAGAAGCAATATTGGAGTTTCCCCGTAGTTCTTTGAATAGGTCTCCAGAAAGGAGAAGACATACGGTGAATATTCTTGCCCTCGATTCTTAACTCAAACCCGGCACTGATTCTTGCTTCAGAGTTGGAGCCGTGGAACCCGCCTAAAGGTGATATCATGAACCGCGGCCAAAGGCTTGGTGGCAGCTTTGGTTCAAAGCAATAAGCTAAGGAAATCGTAAAGGTAAATGCAGACATGATGAAAGAATTTCTAAAAGACACCATGCCAGATAGTTGGCTACTGAAAGCGCTCATCCTATTCCAACCCCTACTTGCAGCCGTTCTTTTCGAGTGGGGTCACGTCCTATTACAATTTCTTACAAAGGAAATAGACCGATCATTATTATTACGGTCATTAGGAGCGGGAATTGTGTTGTTTAGCTGGTTAGCGACATATACTGTTTGCCTCCTTTACAAATATTGGAAGAAAGATGATGAAAAACACAAAGAAAATAGATTTCGTCAAAAACTATCGAAGGAAACAGTCGGAATACTCAAGTTTATTGCACATATAGAGAAGCCATTTGCCCCCGACGGCATTCCCACAAAGGAGTTTTGCATCTTTTCTCTTTCCGACCAAGAACTCAAATTTCATCTTGAAGAAATGAAAGCCGCTGCCTGCCTGAAATTTAACTCTGAGTCCGAACTTGTAGGTATCAGCGACAAGGGAAGAGCCTTCTTGCACAGCAAAGGCATGCTCCCAAAATATGAGTCTCAGATAACAAACTCATGCACCTGACCAAAAAAGGCCGACAGGTGATGCTCAAGCCGTTGTCAAGAAACAAGTCTATATAAACTAGCCGGAATAAAATACAAAACATGTCAAAGCAAAAGTTCTCAGCAATTGAACGTGAACCCGAGGGGTGGGGCAAGCCAAACGCCGATGCTGGGTCAAACTTCCAAGACGCTCCACACTCGAATGCTGAAATGAGATGGTACGGGTGAATGTTGCCGAGGAATTTGAAAGAATTGGCCTTTGACCTAAATTAATTGAGGGGTAAAAATGAAGGGCGAATGGGTCAATAATACAAAAGGCGAAGTTACGGTTGTCTTCGTGCATGGCATTTTGTCAAGTGGAGAAGCCTGCTGGCTTCATGAAAACGGTAGCTATTGGCCTGAGTTGCTGAAAAACCAGACTGAACTCGGTCCGCTCGGTATTTATGTCTATACCTATCAGACAGACATTTTCAGTGGCAGTTACCGCCTGAGCGATATAGTAGATGACCTCAAAGAACGTATGAAATTAGATAAACTATATGACAGTAAACGGATTATTTTTGTCTGCCATAGCATGGGTGGTATTGTTGTTAGAAAGTTTATCGTCGAGCGAATCATCGATTTGATTGAGACTAATATAGAAATAGGGCTTTTTATGGTCGCTTCTCCCTCCCTAGGTTCGTATTATGCAAATTTGTTTTCAGCCTTTGCCAAGGTCTTGGGTAATTCCCAAGTTCAAACCATGCGATTCAACGAGGACAATAGCTGGTTGAGAGATCTAGATAAAGAATTTCAGAACCTGAAGGAATCTGGGAAGCTAAAAATCAAAGGGAAGGAGTTGATCGAAGACAAGTTTCTTGTGTTAAAGAAAATCTGGCGCAAACAAGTGGTTGAGCCTTTTTCTGGAGCGAGATATTTCGGTGAACCCTATAAAGTCCCGCATTCGGATCATTTTTCAATAGCAAAGCCTAGCGATAAAGAGGCGATACAGCATCTCCTTCTTTGCCAATTTATTGAAGACAAGTCTAAGCTTTCCGAAGGGAATAGAAAAACTGAGGACAAAAGGCTGAACGAGTTGACAACTTCTCATAGCCTGCTTGCAGCAGTTCTTGACGAAGTTGAAGGGTTAGGTATTACAGACGCAACTGTTTCTGCCATTCTCTCCTCTAATATAAGCAAATCTGACTTGTCGGATTTTTGGTGCTTGATCGCAAAGCAGGTTGAGGACTGGAAACTGTACGATGTTGCGGTCCACGTTCTCAGCATCATCGATAAGTTCAACACGGGCCATGACGTGATCGACTACTGCCTAGAGGAAGGTCGTCTTTCGTCAGAACAAAGAGAGTCGCTCGGCATGTCCATGAAGAATGTCACCAGTAAGGATGCGATTATCTGGTGCCATCATCAGCTTACAACGCGAATTAAGAGCGATGTGTATTATAATTGGTTCCTTCACAAACATGCAGATGTTGTTACAAATGTATGCTACGACCAAATGGCGGCTTACTTGCTGTCCCCGAACAGAGGCCCAGCCAATTGCAATGTCGACACATTCTATGATGTAATAAAGAAGTTGGCCGATCCCGAACCCTTCATTATACGTTGGATTGATTGGGTGCGCACTGGTCGTTTTGACGGGAATGGGGGGGAAGGTGACGAATTTGCATACTACTTGTACACTATATTTAACGAGATAATTGAGGAGTCGGACGCCAAATTTGATCCGATCTTAAAGGAGACCCTTAATCGAGTATACCTACTTCTCACATCAGACGAAAACGTTTGCAAGGGGTTGTACCATTTGGTTGCAATGCTCAGCGTTCAATACAAGGGCGCGTATTATGTTCTTGAAAATATATTAGAAATGGTCAATACAGCCCGGCTTTCGAACGAGGTGACGAATATGTATTTCTTATTAAAGTCTTCATTCCAATTGCTTACTCGACTTAATAAGGACCCAGAAAATAGAGTATTGCAGGACGCGGTCAGTAGCAAATGGCTTGAAATCACCGAGGCGGACAAGATAACGGAAGTATTGACTGGGCCAAAACGCTTTCTTAATGGCTAAATCTAGGCGGCTAATAAAACTGTTGACCGGCTTCAAAATTTGACCCGTACCACGTAAATTGAATTAACTGTTGATCGGCGTTGAATTATGACCCTTTTCGGCGCCCTGATTGATGAACCAAATCCCAGCAGGCTACAGTCCAAAGGTGGGTCAATCAAGTGCCGATGCTGTCAGTTTTGCAATCCAGTTCACATTATTGGCTCATCTGTATTAAATATTCCTTTTGATTCTGAAAACTGTTAAAAAAATCTATCAGAAATGAAACAATGCGATTATTGAAAATATCGTTATGTCCATTTATAATTGTTTCATCAGTGCTTATCACCAGGTATGGTACGTTTTTATCTTTGTTATCAGTCAACGACTCTAGTATGGTGCCTGAGTTAGGGAAATGCTCCTCATCTTTTGAAAAATCAAATGCAGAATTAATATTAGCTTGGGTAAGTCCAGCTTTCAAGAGAGTAGAGTCCGAATTAGTTCTAAAATTTGTTTGTAATGATTTGTTTTTTACTCTTTGTTCAATGTCAAAGAAATTGTATTCGCACCCACACCGATCGTTATTTTTTGGACCTGGACTTACGTCGTTCTCAGGATCCACACCAAGAAAATGGGTTATCTGAGGGTTATAATGACCAATACCTTGACTTTTTAATAATGGATGATCAAGCTCCCACGGCTCAAATATGGCTTTAACTGCATAACCTATTGGGAATAACCTTCCGACAGCATGGTCTGCTTTTGAGGCTATGGTCAACAAAACGGGAAGTTGGTCTGCTCTATATTGCTTAGGATCTTTCCATTCTTCATCAAATGGAACATACTGAAAGGCTTCAATAGCAGGATTCAATAAAACTACAAGATCGCCAAAACTAGTTTTTAGTGGCTTTGTTCCAATCGCTTCGTTTTCTTGAGAGGTCCTTACATAGTTTTTGTCATCTATATTTCCAATGAGCTTCCCTTCAACTGCAGAGAAGAGAAGTGCTCCTCCAAAACTATGACCAACAGTTATCATAGTAGGGGTCAGCTGTTTATCAGACCACCCTTCCTTTAATTTTTTTACTCTTGACTCTAACTCCAACAAAAAATCCTTTCCTCCTGTTCTGCCAATATGCTGTGCTGTGGTCTTTCTTCCATAGAAAGATAGAATTTTACCAAGTGAATCTTCGGAAGAATCACCTCTCCATCCGACAAATATACCTATAACAGGTTTTTGTTTATTTGGTTCCTTCCTGCTTTCATAGATACTAAGTGATTTAATTACTCGTCTGAAACAAGCGAGATTGCCATCACAGACTGCAGGATTGTGATGCCACCCATGAATAAAAGTAACTATAAGAGGACCAGCAGAATCTTTGTGAGTTTTTATTACATCTTCAATCAATTTAAAAACTTGTGCTTGTTGGGCAGGATTACCCCATCCTTCGTCGTTGAATTCAACAATGCCTATATTATAGGTTTTAATCTTATTACCCTTACTTGCTGTTTCTAAATCTCTAACGTCGAGACTAAAACTTTCGATGCTTCTGGTATCTAATAGCTGTCGTGCCCAGTTGTCACAATTTCCGAGGTCAGTTAAGCTAATGGGATTTGTCAATTGGTGTGAAATGCCTCTAACTTGGTAAACGCTTGTGCACCCAGAT
>PLXB01000016.1:192-3564 GCA_003151215.1 Ignavibacteriota bacterium | reverse complement strand
AATCAAATGGAATAATTTTGATCTCAGATGAAATTCAGGTTGGTATGGGAAGGTTAGGATATTTATACGCTTCAAAAAGGTATGGGATTGTTCCTGATATAATATTATTATCTAAATCACTTGCCGGAGGTGTTTATCCTTTAAGTGCATTTATTTGCAAATCTGAATTATACAAAGTAGTTCCTTCCAAAGGGTCAGCCTTTCATACTACTTTTAATAACAGTCCATTTGGGACAAGAGTAGCTTATGATGTTGTGAGCATGGCAAAATCAAAGGGATGGTTTGAAAACGCATTAGCTATGGGTCCATATTTATTAAAAGAATTGGAATTCCTTAATCAAAGTGAATTTATTTCCGGACTTAGAGGGGATGGAATGGCATTGGCTTTTGATATTATAAAGCCTCCATCGTATACTGCAATAACTAAGAATAAACTGCCAAACATGTTTGTCCTTGNNCTTAGAAAGAAAATTAATAGTGGCTCTATCTGGCAAAAGAAGCAATACTATAAAAATAACACCGCCTATAAATCTTACAATATCAGACTGTCAGATAATAGCTGGCCGTTTAAAAGAATGTGTTATTGAATTTTCAAATATGCTTTTTAAATAAATAATTTAAAGGCATATCTTTTCATAAATTATCGGCGGCAGGTACTCTCTTTTTCCGGGTGGTTAATAGCCACCTGGCACGGATTCATAGCAGCTATCAAAATGAGTCCAGTACGCAAGTGCGAGGCTGAGGATATTACGGAGCTTGNNCCGGGCTACTAAAATGCCGCTTTATCTGTAGTTTGCCATCGCGAACCCGCATCAGCGTAAGGACGTGCTGTGCACGTCCTTCGCTCGTCTCCACCCTACATTCCGGTCTAGGGAGAGAGGGACGTGCACAGCATGTCCCTACGATATTACCGTACAAGAATCATGTGTCTGGTTAAATGAATGTCCCCACTGTCAGAGTGTAGAAGTACGTTCCACTTGCAAGGTCTTTTGCATCCAGCGTCACACTGTGGTCGCCAGAGGACAAGCGGCGCGTAAACACCATACGGACGATACTACCCTTTGAATCGATCAGATCGATGCGGACTGGCGCATCTGTCGGTGGCGTAAACATCACGACTGCCAAGCCACTCGTTGGGTTCGGATAGCTCTGACCTAACTCATACCCGTCCTGGGAGGCTATCTCCGTTACTCCATCGACAACACCTGTACGGTGTGTCTATACGAGAACCTACCCATTGGCGTTGGACTCGATGATGGGAAGGTCAACGTTGTCGACTCCACTCCTACCGTACTCGGCCAGAACTTGATTACCACCGTTGCTGTGTCACTTGGTGGAATTCGGTCCGGCATCAGACCGCTGACAATCGTGAAGTCTGCGGCATTCGCTTCACAGATCACTGGTGTCCTCACATTCGAATCGACATTACCCGTGTCGACGATAATCCGAGCCGTGCATTTGCATGGCAAATGCTCTAGGCAAAAAATAATGCTGTAAAAAAATCCCCCTCCTTTTTAAGGAAGGGGATAGACCATGGGAATAAAGAATCAATTCATCGTTCTATTACAATTTTCCGCTCGAACGGCTGAGCATTGCTTGGACGTATCCATAGGAAGTATGTTCCACTTGGGAGCGAATGTAAATCAAGGGCATACGACGATCCGATATCTACATTCATCTTCCGGAAGCTCTCTTGTCCTTCGGCGCCGAAGACCTCAATTGTGACTGGCCCGGGTTGTCTTGCCACAGAAAGGATAAATCTGCCGCCGGAAGGATTGGGTGAAACGCTCAAATCAAAATTGCTTTGTAAATCGGAAGTGACGGAAGCATTGCTTGCGCCCTCTCCAATCAAATAGATTATTGTATCGTGTGGCGGCGCGGCGGTCTCTGTAAACCTTACCGTTACGATGGCGGTATCGAGTCCGAGCTTGACAGGTGAGAAGCTGAACGTATCAATGACAGAACCGGCTGGTTGAAGTACGAAGGGGGGAGTTTCTGCGTTGGAGAGATTCATTAATTTGAAGGCCCCGCTTGGACTGTTCACAGTAATACCAGAGATCATAACTACTCCATTGCCGGAGTTCTCTATAGTGCCTGACAGTATACTCGTTTTTGTAAGACTCACCGGTCCAAAATCAATTGCATTCGTATTTATTTTAAGCTCCCCAGCGTTCGAGGAGCCGATGAGCGCCATACTTGCAAGATCTTGCAAGCCATCATTGCTCCAGACGTAAAGTGTACGNNACGGAACATAATTCGGATTGCCGCACTATCGCCAGCATTTACACTATGTATCGTTGAATCCTCTACTTGGAATACTGTGCCGAATTTTAGCCCATACTTACCGATTGTAAGAGGTGCACTACCGCTATTTTTCAACCAAATCGCCTGAGTGTCGATGCTTCCAGCCAGCGATGGGAAATGGACGGAAGTCGGAAGAGAAATGTGGGGTTCCGATGGGGCGCTGACAACCGTTAACGTATAGACTATCGTACTCCAAAGATCGCCAGGATCGTTGATGCCATCGAGATTAACAGCGTTGCCCGCAGCATAGATGTGCGTAGTACCAAGCTGTGTTGGGGCCGTGTACTTAAAAGTCCACACAGCCGAATCGCCGGTGAAAACTTGAGGCTGCGTGTGTGAGAGTTCACCGCCATACTTGTATAAACCAGAATTAGACCCATCGACCGCCAGCTTCGCCCCGATATCGACAGAGATATTGCAGCCAGCGGCTTGTTGAATTCCATTTGCGTTTTTAACACTGATTGAAAAGGTATATGTTTGTCCGGCAATGATCTCAGGAGCCTGTGTTGAAATAGTGACGATTGTCGATCCCGATTTCGATGGAGAATGACAGTCAGAGCCAGGCGCCCCACAGCCCGTTTTCGATACACCAAATGCTCCAGTGGAATGACTTATCGCTTCATGTACGGTATATCCACCAATGACCAGAAAGATAAAGAATAAAAGGATGCTCCTCCGAGCAAGAACTGGAGTAATAAACGATCTCATAAACAGGTATTTAACTATGCCAACTCGTAATGGGAATAATAAGAATGAACGAAAGGATCAAAAGACTTAACAGATTTGACCAGACCGCGTGGTGTTCAAAAAACGCTGCGTTCTATCTGCACTAATTGCAAGAACGCTTCAACCCCTTCCCAGTTACAAAAGAAGCTTGAACAATTTTGTGAAGGAGGAAGAGACCCCTCCATTGAATGAACAAGACAGAGAGGGTAGAATCATGATGTCAACTAGTGATTATTTAGTCGTAATAATTAATCCGCCTCGTAAAATACGAGGCGGACTTAAAGATAATATAAGAGAAGTTATCTCCGGAAAATTGGAAGTGTGTACTACTCCCGAACAATT
>PLXB01000016.1:0-186 GCA_003151215.1 Ignavibacteriota bacterium | reverse complement strand
GAAAGCTCGATATCCAAAGAAGCAGCAGCATCGGTCTTTACTCCAGCCCTCGCTGCCCATCACATAAAATTTGTTATTGACAACATTGGAAGAGGATAGACGCGAGACGTGAATGTTCCTGTTGTCATTGGCGTGTTCTACGTAGTTGTAAGATAGCGCTAACGGTTGGATCGACACCACGATGAG
>PLXB01000033.1 GCA_003151215.1 Ignavibacteriota bacterium | reverse complement strand
CGGATCTTTTCATAAGATCCGTGATCTCGTCAGGGCTTAGTTGTCGAATACCGAGTAAGTCGCGGTTCATTCAGATACGTTTACAATCCATCTGCACTCATGCTGAGTTCGTAATCTCTTACAAAGATAACCTATGGGGGCAACCTTCGGTTTGTAAGTTCTGTTTTATTTGGCTTATCGCATTTTACCTGGCAAAAGTACTGCGAATTTACCTAACACCATAATTGTCAAAAACGGCTCAAAATAAGACGAAATCCAAGCCAAAAAGCTCGAAAAAGCCATCTGGCAGCACTTTACCTTTTCCTAACGGCCAGAAATCCGTTGAAACGGAGTCGGTTTCCCCACTGGATAATCTCGTCATTCGCGGTGCCCGAGTCCACAACCTGAAGAATATTGATATCGATATTCCAAGAGAAAAACTCGTCGTCATCACCGGAATTTCCGGCTCCGGAAAATCTTCTCTTGCCTTCGATACNNTTATCGAAGGGCTTTCTCCTGCGATTTCCATAGAACAAAAAACGATCGGCGCCTCACCTCGGTCGACAGTCGGAACAGTAACTGAAATTTACGATTTCATCAGACTCCTTTTTGCAAGACTCGGAACGCAGTATTGCGTTGATTGCAATCTTCCTGTCGTCAAACAGACTCAGGATCAGATCATAGCTGCGATCAGATCTCATCCTGAAGATTCGAAGTTGACAATTCTCGCCCCATTGGTTCGTGCCCGCAAAGGACATTACCGCGAAGTACTCAGCGATGCCTTGCGGCAGGGTTTTACAAAGGTCAGAGTCGATGGTGAGATGAAAGATCTCTTTGATGGAATGCAGGTTGATCGCTATAAAGTCCATACTATCGAACTTGTCATTGACCGTTTCCCTATCAAAGAACAATTTTTAGAGCGGTTAACAAAATCAGTTGATACTGCTCTAAAGATGGGCAAGGGCATCTTAAGCGCTATCATAGAAGATAGTAAAACCAGTGTAACGACTGACCAGCCGTTCAGCGAAAAATATTCCTGCCCGAATTGCGGTCGCTCATATGAAGAGCCTCAGCCGAATACTTTTTCTTTCAACTCTGCCATCGGAGCATGTGTCCTCTGTCACGGACTTGGGGAGACAAGAGATTTCAATGAAGCACTTGTGATGGGCGACAAAACGAAATCGCTTGAAGAAGGAGCCTTACTTCCGCTTGGTAAGAAAAGAAAAAATTGGCTTTGGGCTCAGATCGAATCCGTATTCCTTGCTTATCAAACGCCGCTTGATACTCCACTTGTAAAATTATCTTCGAAGCTTTTTGATGTTATTATTCATGGATCAGGAGAAGAAAAACTGACCGTGAAGTGGCAGTCGGATTCCGGACGGGATGTTTCCTATCAAATGCGTTTTGCAGGTCTGATGGAAACATTGCGTCAGGCAACGGTAAAAGATGCCACGGAATCCATGAAGGAATGGGCAACCCAGTTCAAGTCAAGCCATCCTTGTCCAGCTTGCCTAGGAGGCAGGTTGAAGAAGGAATCGCTATTCATTAGAATCGGATCGAGCAACATTCATGACGTCGTCATACTTGATCTGGGAAGATCAAAAGCTTTTTTCAATGAACTGAAATTTACAGGTAACCAGGAATTGGTTGCTGCTCCAATTCTGCGAGAGATAACATCCCGTCTCGACTTCCTACTGGATGTCGGACTAAATTATCTATCGCTTGACCGCTCCGCCAGAACTCTATCCGGCGGCGAATCGCAGCGTATCAGGCTTGCCACTCAGATCGGCACCCAGCTTGTCGGCGTGCTTTATATCCTTGATGAACCAAGTATTGGCTTGCATCAACGCGATAACGGTAGACTTATTGCTTCGCTCCAGCACCTTCGCGATCTCGGCAATACCGTCATCGTTGTCGAACATGACAAGGAAATGATGCTCGCGGCTGATGTTATTGCTGATATTGGTCCCGGCGCCGGAGAATACGGCGGAAAGCTTGTTGCCTACGGTCCGCCAAGTCTGTTTTTGAATCATTCTGCAAACGGTCATGATGAAAAGAATTTTATCAGCGATTCATCGCCGACTGCCGATTACCTTTCAGGAAAAGATGTTTTCATCGTTCCACTGATTCGAAATGTCAATAAAAAACAGAAGCATCTGAAGTTGGTCGGAGCTACGGGAAATAATCTGAAAGATGTTACTCTTGATATTCCCATCGGCTCTTTTACCTGCATTACCGGCGTTTCGGGTTCGGGTAAATCAACATTGATAACGGAAACTCTGGCTCCGATCCTTGCAAAGCATGTTTATAATTCAACCGGTTCGCCGCTGCCTTACAAAGCCATCGAAGGATTGGAGATCGTCGATAAATTTATCGAGATCGATCAGACTCCGATCGGCAGAACACCTCGCTCGAACCCTGCTACCTATACCGGATTATTCACCATGATTCGGGACTTCTTTGCTGAACTTCCTGAAGCAAAGATCAGAGGGTACAAAGTAGGCAGATTCTCCTTCAACGTTAAGGGCGGCAGATGCGAAACCTGCC
>PLXB01000121.1 GCA_003151215.1 Ignavibacteriota bacterium | reverse complement strand
GCGATATTTCCTCAGCAGCATTCCTGATCGGCGCAGCAATTATATTGCGAAGGAATATTATTCTTTCCAACGTGGGACTAAACCCGACAAGAAAAAGATTCTTGGATATCTTAAAAGTGAGCGGATTGGAGATTGAAATATCTAAAGTAAAAGAAGAATGGAATGAAGAGCATGCCGCTATCGAAATCTTTGCAGCCGAAACATCCATTGCAAAACCATTTGAGATTACTAAAGAGGATATCCCGCTTTTGATCGATGAAATCCCTATTTTGGCAGTTCTTGCTGCTTATTGCCATGGGGAGACCAAAATTACAAATGCAGGAGAACTAAGGAATAAAGAAACCGATAGGCTCTCCGCACTTATAAAAAACCTTAACGCTTGTGGAGTTCAAGCCTGGGAGAATGAGGGCGGCATTGTCATCTCAGGCGACGAACACTTTGTTCCACATTGTGGCTCAATCGAGCATCATGGTGATCATCGCATCGCGATGGCTTTTTCTGTTTTGGCTTTGAGGACAAAAGAGAATGTGACCATTTCCGATGCATCCGTTGTTTCAATCTCCTATCCGAATTTTTTTCCGGATCTGACAACCATTGCCGGTTCCGAACGTATTCGAATTTCTTAACTATGTCAGTACTCAAAGCCGCATTATTAGGAAAAGAACTTTCGCATTCTCTCTCGCCGGTACTTCACTTGGGAATGTATAAGTTCCTCGAAAGGAAATTCGAATCACAATTTAAAGAATGTGTTTACGATTTAGTCGAATGCGCTGAGGAATGCGATCTTGCACTATGGATCAAAACCGCTCCGACGAATGGATATATTAGTGCAAACGTAACCTCCCCTTATAAAGCAAACGCATACATTCTTTCAGATCGTCACATTGGCGTTTCTTCTTCAATTGATTCGGCAAACTGTCTCCGTTTCGTAAATAATGAGGTACAATGTATCAGTACTGACGGCGCAGGACTTCTCAATTCAATATTGCGTGAATACCCGACATTTGATTTGAACAGGTATCACTTAGTACTAATCGGAGCCGGAGATGCTGCTCGTGCCGTCGTCTATACACTTTGTACACGGTGGATGCCGAAATCACTTACGATCCTGAATCGTTCGCTGGCAAAGGCTGAAGAGCTTGCAGAATTCTGCATTGCGCAATCTCCCGGACCGACGGTTCGTTTCATGAGTATTGATGACTTCCTCTATTCCCCTTATTATGAACAGCACTATCGGCTTATTATTCAATGTACTCCCATTGGACAATTAAATCATCCGGGAAATTTAATTCCTGGGTTTGAATGGCATGAAACGGATTTTGCCATCGATCTCATTTATAATCCTGTTCGAGCTGAATTTTTACGTCATGCTTCTCATGCGGGTGCGAAGACAATGAATGGACTTGGTATGCTTATTGAGCAGGCAGCGCTCTCACAAGTATTCTGGCTTACTGGCCTTCTTCCTGATGCCTCACCGCTATCAGAGACTGAGTACCAAACACTGAAGGATGATCTCACTAATTCTTTGTCGGCGTAATGCCTCAACTCAGATACTTGACAGCAGGGGAATCACATGGTAAATCGCTGGTCGGAATTATCGACGGTATGCCGGCCGGTCTTTCACTTGTTGCAGAGCGGGATATTGATCCTATCCTCGCAGAGCGTCAGCGCGGCTATGGAAGATCACACCGACAGAAGATCGAATCAGATAAAGCGGAGATTCTCTCCGGAGTTCGCTTTGGAATCACTACCGGTGCGCCTATTGCGATCACGATAACAAATGAAGATTCTGAAAATTGGGAAAATAAAATGTCAGTCGCTCCGATTGACGCGGAGATCAAACCTGTTACGATCCCTCGACCCGGTCATGCAGATCTTGCAGGGGCAATTAAATATCGACAATCAGATTTACGAAATATATTAGAGCGTGCCAGCGCTCGAGAGACGGCGATGCGCGTTGCTATCGGAGCAGTTGCTTCGAAATTCTTAAAAGAACTGAGTATCGTTTCAGTCTCTTTTGTTCGTTCTATTGGAATTGTTTCTGTTTCCGATTCAGCAAGGCCGAATGAGCTTCATAAATTACATTCTGTACTCGATGCATCTGAACTCAGAATGTACGATTCGATAGCCGAAAAGAATGCAAAGGTATTGATAGATGATGCAAAAACAAATGGAGATACCCTTGGGGGAATAGTTGAGGCTCATTTTACCGGACTTCCCATAGGTATTGGAAGTCATGTGCAATGGGATAGAAAACTCGATGGGCTTATCGCTCGATCAGTGATGAGCATTCAGGCTGTCAAAGCAGTCGAAATAGGAAGAGGGATCTCAGTTGCCGGAATGCGAGGATCGGAATGTCATGATGCTATTGAAATAGAAGATGGCGATATTGCCCGAACCTCAAATAATGCAGGAGGAATCGAAGGTGGAATGAGCGATGGAATGCCGATCGTCGTTCGTGCAGCCATGAAGCCTATCTCGACGTTGATGCGTCCGCTCAGTTCTGTCGATCTGGCAACCGGGGAAGCTGCTCTATCACATATAGAACGAAGTGATATCTGTGCTGTGCCTTCGCTTTCTATTATTGTCGAAAATGTTGTGGCATTTACCCTTGCATCGGCTTTATTAGATACGTTTGGTGGTGATGCGATGGCTGAGGTACAAGAGCGTGTTGCTTTGCGCCGTGAACAAAGTAAACTAAAAAATCTCATTTTGTGACCTGGCGGGGCAGACATATCTATCTTATCGGTCTTCCGGGAGCGGGAAAATCTTCTATCGGAAAAGAACTTGCTGCACTTTTAAATAAAAGCGGCTATGAGTTTGTCGATCTCGACGAAGAGATCGTCGCCGCAACCGGTAAGACAATTGCTGATATTTTCACTTATGAGGGTGAAGACCGGTTTCGCGAGATCGAGACTCAGCATCTTCTGCTTATTTCTCAAAGAAATTTCGAACAGCATCCTTGTGTGATCGCAACCGGAGGCGGCACTCCTCTTCGTGCCATCAACCGCTCCATCATGCGCGGATCGGGGATTATAGTCAGGCTTGATGTTACTATTCGTCAAGCGGCTAAGAACGTAATGAAAAGTTTGCTCAAAGGGGAGACACGACCATTACTGAGAGCTTCGAGTATCGAAGAACTAACGGTTAAACTTCGACTTCTTCTCGAAGAGCGAATGCATTTCTATGAGCAGGCAACAATGCATTTTGTAACGCGCAGTCCGGGCGGTGACGACCGAACTCCATCCGAGCTTGCAACACTTCTTTTGCAGGCTTTAGAGCAAATGTCACGCAATATTCGTCTGCGTCCGCGCTTTGAAACATTCATTGCGCGTTCGGGAATGGGCGACTATCCTGTAGCAATTGGCAGTGGGATCGCTGCAAGTGAGCTTGGTGCAAGCATACGCGATATGAATGTCCGCCGAGCTGTTGTGATAACCGATGAGAATGTTTCGAAGCTTTATTTGCAAAAATTTTCTCAGAGAATAAGTGCCGAGCGAAACGGACCGATCGATATTCATCAAATTGCTATTCCTCCCGGCGAAAGCTCAAAAACGAAAGAGACACTTTTCGATATTTTGGATTCTTTTTCGAAACTCGATTTATCACGCCGATCCGATGTCGTCATATCTCTTGGAGGAGGTGTAATCAGTGATATTGCCGGGATGGCTGCAAGCCTTTATAACAGGGGATTGCCGCTCGTACATGTTCCGACTTCGCTTATTGGCCAGGCCGATGCTGCTATCGGCGGAAAAACCGGAATTGATTATGCCGGATATAAAAATTTCCTTGGCACATTTTATGCTCCGCATCTTGTGCTTATTGATCCCATTTTTTTGAAATCACTTCCGAAGCGAGAGCTAAATGCCGGACTTGCCGAGATCATAAAATATGCGCTTATCGGATCGCCGCAACTATGGACAAAGTTGTCGAAATCGTTACGAAGGCTTTTAAGAGGGATTGATTCGGGGATTGAGATCATTATTCGTGATGCCGTACAAGAAAAATTACGTTATGTCAATGCTGATGAGTTCGAGCGAAAAAGCGGAGTGCGGGAGTTGCTGAACTTCGGACATACCTTCGCACACGGATTTGAAGCAGCGACGAAATACTCTTCACTCCTTCATGGAGAAGCTGTTGCCATCGGAATGCGTGCTG
Organism: Ignavibacteriota bacterium; assembly: GCA_003151215.1. The sequence goes on along the minus strand of PLXB01000121.1, from coordinate 7,953 downwards.
CGTCATGGCTTTCCATGGAATTAGGAATCCTTAATGAAGACGTTTGGGGCGAAATTGAAATTGTCCTCGGACGACTGCCGATTCCGGTAACGGCCGAATGCAATGCTGACGACGTTATCAGTGCAATGCGTCGGGATAAGAAACACTCAGGCATACATCACCGGCTCGTTCTGCTCGAAGCGATCGGCAAAGCAACTATTCAGGAAGAAGCAGACGAAAAATTGATCAGAAAAGCAATAGATTTCGTTCTCTCGGTAATTTAAATAATGAATATTCTCGTACTTCACGGACCGAATCTGAATCTACTTGGCGAACGTGAGCCTGATATTTATGGCTATGAAACGCTCGATGAAATAAATGCTGAATTACACCAAATGGCAGAAAAGCAAAACGTATCGATTAAGACCTGCCAATCGAATCATGAAGGAGTACTTATTGACTTCATTCATGAAAATAGAAAGTGGGCAGATGCGCTTATCTTAAATCCGGGAGCGTTTACACATTATTCCTATGCACTCAGAGATGCCATTGCGGCTTTTGCCAAACCGACGGTTGAAGTTCATCTGAGCGACCTAACAAAGCGCGAGGAATTTCGCAAACATTCTGTTCTTGAAGGGCTCCCTGCTGTTTCGAAGATAATGGGTAAAGGTACAGCAGGATATTATGAAGCCTTAGAAAAATTAGTAAAGAAATAGTGAAGAAATATTTTTCATTTGTGAAGATCGAACATACCCTTTTCTCGCTTCCGGTAATCTATGCCGGAATGGCGCTTGGGTATCTTGCAATGGCAAAAAATGGCGAATCGCTTCCATCTTCTTCATCGCTTTGTGTCATAGGAGCTTGGATCCTTGTGGCGGCAACAGGTGCGCGTACGGTCGGCTTTGCTATGAATCGTATTGTTGATCGTCATATCGATGCAAAAAATCCACGTACGGCAGTTCGCGATCTGCCGAGCGGGCGAATGAATATCAGCCAGGCTTACGGAGTACTTTTTGCAGGGGTAATTCTATACTTGCTTGCGGCGTCTCAACTGAATTCGCTTTGTCTTGGATTGTCACCAATCCCCCTTGCAGTTTTTTGTGTTTATCCTTTCCTGAAACGCTTTACAGTACTTTCACATTTCGGCGTCGGACTTTCCCTTGCACTCGGACCGCTCGGCGGATATTTTGCCACTCGGCCGATAGTTGATACAGGATTTATACCGGTTGTATTTCTGACGCTTTTTACCTGGCTTTGGGTATCTGGCTTCGATATAATTTATTCGACAAGTGATGAAGAATTCGATAAGCGTGAAGGGTTATTTTCCTTCCCTTCCCGATTCGGAAAGAAAAAGGCATTGCAATATTCCGCCGTTCTTCATCTCGTTGCCTTTGGATTGCTTACAGGATTATATTTCTCGGCATTTTATGGGAGCATTATTGTCGCTATATTACTCGGAGTCTCAGGGTATCTATTATATCTCGAACAGGCAAAAGCCGATGATGTTGAACTTGCATTTTTTAGAATCAATGCAATTGTCGGCGTTGTCATTTTCACTTTTGTTGTGATTGGTGTACAATTAATGATTTGATATGGGTGATTCAAAGCAAATTCGCAAGCCTCGTATTGCAGTTGGAATAACCGGTTCAAGCGGAACGGTCTATGCTCTTGATTTTCTAAAGCGCTATCCGCACGATAAATATCTTGTCATGAGCAAATGGGGTAAAGCAGTGATGAAAGATGAGCTGAAAATTGCAAACCCGGAAAATGCCCTGAAGCCTTATTATAAACGCGCATTCGCCGATACAGATCTCACGTCGCCGCTTGCTTCGGGGTCAACTGAACTTGACGCCTTCGTAATCATTCCTGCAACTACATCGACGATCGGCAAAATTGCTTCAGGAATTGCTGATACGCTTATAACCCGAACGGCTGCGGTATGTTTGAAGGAGCGCTACAAGATGATCATATGCGTTCGAGAGACGCCATTATCAACTATAACCCTTGAACAATGTGCCAAGCTTTCACGCGATGGAGTTATCATCATGCCTATCTCACCCCCTCTCTATTTCATGCCCAAAACAGTGGAAGAATATGTAAAAGGATTTGTCGATAAGGTCTTGCAGCATTGCAGTGTAAAGGCAGGTAAAGGCTGGAGAACGGAGGAATTAGAATAATCCGATGGCAAGACGCGATACGTTTCACTCGCTTCAGGATTTTCTCAGGTATTTGGATAAAGAGGGAGAGCTTCTTCACATCACTGCACCCGTGGATCCAAATCTGGAAGCGGCTGAGATCGCGGTGCGTTCGATGCGGGAAGGTGGGAAAGCGATCGTATTCGAGAATATTATCGGCTCAAATTTTCCTCTTGCAATGAATATTCTTGCCAGTGATCGTCGTGTTGAACTTGCCGTCGGCGAGGATCCGAATGAGCTTGGCGAAAGACTTCTTCATGTAGCCGAAGAGCTGATGCCACCTAAACCACGAAAACTCTTTAATCTTCTGAAGCCTCTTTCATATAGAATATTCGGGTCCAGAACTTCCTCGAGCGTTGATCCGCCATCTCAGGAGCTATTTTCCGAGATGAAACTCTCGTCATTACCCATAGTAAAGACTTGGCCGGATGATGCCGGAAAATTTATTACACTTCCGCAAGTCTTTACCTATGACCCGGTCACCGGAAAGCGTAACATCGGTATGTATAGGATGCAGGTCTTTGATGAAATGACTACCGGTATGCATTGGCAGATCCAGAAGGGCGGAGGATTCCACTATGCTGTGAGCGAGCAAATGAATCGATCGCTCGAAGTCGCAGTCGCGGTCGGTAGTGACCCGGCTCTGTTGCTTGCGACGATCGCTCCGCTGCCGGAAGGATTAGATGAAGCAATGTTCGCAGGTTTCTTAAGAGGTGCAGCAACGAGAATGAGCCGTGGAAAACGTATTGGCATAGATGTTCCTGCTGAAGCAGAATTTGTACTCGAAGGTTTCGTACCCGCGCTTGAGCGAAGGTTGGAGGGGCCGTTCGGCGATCACTTTGGTCATTATTCACATGCCGGGATGTTCCCCGTCTTTCACATTAAAGCAATTACTCACCGCAGAAATGCAATTTTTTCAGCGACCGTTGTCGGCAAACCTCCGATGGAAGATAAATGGCTTGGTGAGGCAACGCAAAAAATACTTGGACCTCTTGCACGGCTGATGCATCCTGAAGTCCGGGATATCTGGGCATTCTATGAAGCAGGCTTCCATAACTTCCTATCGATCTCTACAAGGCAGCGTTATGGTAAAGAGGCGATGAAGACAGCGATTTCTCTTGTCGGAGAAGGGCAGCTTTCTTTGACAAAATGTGCAGTAGTCGTTAACGAACAAACTAATGCAAGAAATTTTCTTGAAGTGATTCGAGCGATCAAAGATCATTTTGATCCCCATTATGATTTTCTTCTTCTACCGAATGTACCGCTTGATACTTTAGACTTTACAAGCTACACGATGAATCTTGGATCGAAGATGATACTTGATGCAACTCCGAAGCTTGAATCTTCTGCCAGCGGGGGAAAATATCCTTTGAGAGTCGAAAATGAATTTGTCGCACGAACCGGCCGAGCGCCATGGAATCCATCCGATTTAGATATGCGTATTAGGGAGTACAAGCTGGTTGAGGATACTCTCTTGGTCGTAAAGATCAATGGGATATACACTTCACAGGAGAACGCAGCCAATAGATTGGAAGATGAAATCTCTCCATCGGATTCGACGACCGGTCGCGAAATCATTGAAAAACTGATTTCTTCGGAAAACATAGAATTTCTTCCACGAGGAACGAAGATCGTTGCTGCCGTGAGCGAAGATATTAATCTTTCCGATATCCGAGAAATAATCTGGGGGATTTTCACGCGATTTGATGCCGCGCGCGATGTTATCTTCACGAAAATGGAGCTAAACGGAGTTGCTCCGATCTACCAAGGAATTATGGGGATTGATGCAACATGGAAAACCGGCTATCCGAATCCTTGTATTATGACCGATGAAATTATTATGAAAGTTTCCGGTCGATGGAAGGAATACGGATTCAAATAGAATCTGCTGGTGTTCTGAGGCGTCCCCATCTTGTGTCCCCGTACTACCAACCGCAGATTCCATCATTTCCCATTATTAACCAATATGAAAATAACCATCATTCGGTTTGTATCTTGTTTCTATCTGATCTTCGCATTAAATTGCATTCCCTCTATGCTTTTTGCTCAGCGACCTTCGGGAGATTTCGGATTCGGTCTGATTCTCGGAGATCCGCTCGGAGGCACTATAAAGTATTGGGTAACCCCTACAAATGCGCTTGTTGCTGATATCGGTGAATCGTATTTCGGAGTGCCGAGAATCGATCTCGATTATCTTTGGCATTTTAATTCCTTTAATTCGCGGGTTGTACTGCTTTATGGTGGCATCGGTGGAGCTGTCGGATTTGGTTATTGGTATGATTATTATGGTGTGTTCTATAATAGGGGCGATGGACGTCCATTTTATTATCGTGCTTATGCCAGCAGCTCTGTTGGAATTGGAGTGCGGGCAATTTTTGGAATAACGGTGGTTCCGAAACGAACTCCGCTCGAATTTTTTCTCGAAGCAGGTCCCTTGTTAGGGATTGTCCCTACGTTCGGCGTCGGATTTGATCTTGCCGTCGGAGTAAGATTTTACCCCTAAAGTTTCACGAGCCGTACATCTTTCAATCCTTGAAGTGCCGAGATCTCTTTTATAACGGAAATGGGCACTTCAGTATCTACATTGATGATCGTTACTGCATCTGCGCCGACCTTTAACCTGCCATTTGCTAGTCCTGCAATATTGACTCCGGCATTTCCGAGGATCGTGCTGACCTTGCCGAGAATTCCGGGAACGTCCGGATTAAAGAAAACAAGCAGCGAACCTTCGGCTGAAATATCAACGCGGTATTTATCGATCTCGACGATACGGGCTGTACCATCGGCAAGTAATGTGCCGCGAACCGAATGTGCCGATGCCCCGCTGGTGATCTCAACGTGAATGCTATTTGTATAACTTCCGAAATGATCGGTCGTGGATTCAGTAACCTGGATGCCTCTTTCTTTTGCAAGAACCGGAGCATTAACATCATTGACATGCTCCTGAATAAATTGTGCAAGGAAATTCTTAAGAATAGCTAATGTAAGAGCTTGGGTCTTTTGCTTGGTGACTTCGCCTGAATACGTGATGTGAATGCTATCGATCTTCCCTTGTAAGCCTTGTGAAAGGAATGCTGCAAGCTTTCCGCAGAGCTCATAATAAGGACGCAGATGCTCCCATTGCTCTGCATCGACTGCCGGGACATTTACTGCGTTATTGATCCTTTTTCCTCGAAGGGCTTCAACGATTTGTTTGGCAACGACAATGGCAACATTGATCTGCGCTTCTTCCGTACTGGCACCAAGATGGGGAGTAGCAATGAAATTCGGCAGAGCAAGCAGAGGATTATCAGTCGGTGGTTCTTTAGAGAAGACATCGAAGGCCGCTCCTGCAACCTGACCGGATTGTAATGCTTCCGCAACAGCAGTTTCTTCATAGATGCCACCACGAGCGACATTGAGTAATCTGACACCCTTCTTTGTCAGTTTAAGCTCTTCTGCACCGATCACATGATTTGTTTCTTTCGTGATCGGAACGTGAACGGTGATAATATCTGAGCGTCCGAGCAAGGTTTTGAGATCACATAGTTCAACACCCAGCTCGTGTGCATGTTCAGGGCGGGCATAAGGATCGTAAGCGACGAGCTTCATACCAAAACTTTTTGCACGAGCGGCAACTTCCGAACCGATCCTGCCAAGCCCGAGAATGCCGAGCGTTTTGCCGAGCAATTCTATTCCGGTAAATTTACTTCGCTCCCATTGCTTCGCCAGGAGGCTCGCATTTGCCTGAGGAATATTTCTTGCCATTGCAAGCATCAATGCCATAGTATGCTCGGCAGCAGAGATCGTATTCCCATCCGGAGTATTCATGACAATGATACCTGCCCGAGTTGCGGCAGGAATATCAATATTANNCTTTGCTGCAGAAATAATTTCTGTGGTGACCTTCGTATCGGAGCGGATAACAAGTGCGTCATAGTCGCCGATCACGGCTTTTAACTCCTCCGGCTTCATGCCAAGTTTAATATCGACTTCGATATCCTTTTCGGCTTTGAATACGGCAATCCCTTGTTCGGAGAGTTTGTCAGATATAAGAATTTTGTACATTATTTCGAATTCAGAAATGTTTTTTGAGCTGCTTTCACACCTTCACCCAATGTGATCGGTACTTTAAGATCAGACAATACGCATTCCAATGCCGCAACTGTCATCAGAACATCCGTTCTATCACAATAGCCAAGATGCCCGATGCGGAATATTTTGCCAAGCATCGTCCCTTGACCGCCGACTATGGAGATTCCCCATTCGGCTCTCATTTTTTTGACAATATCACCGCTATCAATTCCGGCAGGGGAGTGAACTGACGTAACGCTGACACTTGGCGATTCAGCGAAAAGAGTTAATCCTAAAGCTTTCATTGCTTCACGAGTTGCATGAGCGAGAAGTTCATGCCGTGCCCAGATATTCTCTATCCCTTCGGCATGAATAAGTTGAAGCGATACTTGAAGCTGACGAACAAGAGAGACATTTGGCGTCCACGGAGTATCCGGTAATTTTTCTTCAGTAAGCTTTTTGAGCGCTGATTCAAACGACCAGTAGAACTTTGGACTCTTCTTAGATTTCATCGCAGCTAAAGCCCTTTCGCTCAGTGCGATCAGTGCAAGTCCCGGCGGCATCATTAATCCTTTTTGCGTTCCGGAAACTACTGCATCGACAGTCCACTCATCCATTTTCAGTTTGCAGGCAACAAGTCCGCTGATGGCATCGAGGGCGAAAAGGGTATTAGTAGCTTTTGTTAATGCAGCGATCTCCTCGATCGGATGCAGAACACCGGTAGAGGTTTCTGATAGCGTACCACATAGAAGAACAGCATCGGGATTTTCGATCAATGCTTTTTTCACTTCTTCAGATTTAACGGCTTTTCCGTATTCAACATTTATTCGAATAACCTTCCGTTCCAAACCCTCGGCGATCTTTGCCCACCGTTCTCCAAAAACTCCTCCGGAGATGACGATGACCTTTTCGCCCGGAGCGCTGAGATTAACTATGATGGCCTCCATGCCACCGGTACCTCCGGCAGCAAGAGTAAGCACGGGTTGAGTCGTTTGAAAAGCATATTTGATCTTTTCGCACACTTCAGCAAAGATCGCGCGGAATTCAGGTGTGCGGTGATGAAGAATAGGCTCGCCTCCGGCAGAGAGTACCTGCGGAGGGATCTCCGTTGGTCCCGGAGCCATAATGCGTTTTTTAATCATATTGAATTTGTGAAACTGGGGAGTATGTAATAAACAATGAAAAGAAGAGAAGTATTATTTTAATTTTGCGATGTATTATTTCTTCAAGCTAAGCATATCCTTTTTTCTTACACATAAGATCTCTCTTTGGGGAAGAAACCTCGAAAAATGAAGGATGCTTTTTTTAGTAAAGGTTGGCAGCTGAAGGAGCTTATCAAATTCACATGGCATTCCTAAAGAAATAGACGTGGCCGAACTTCTGAATACAAATATACGAAATTATTTNNAGGTGCCTATCGCCAAATATTTTTTCATAAAAATTGTTAACAGAGGTGCCTTTCCAAAAACCTTAGTCCAGAATCGTCTCTCGAAAATAAAAATAGACTGAAATCGGACCATTTCCTGATAGCTAATCTGTCTTTTTTTACAATCCGATATTTTTTCCCAGAAACCGAAAACCAATATAGAGATATTTCGAATTCACAGGCATTGGCCTGGTCCCATCATCCTGAAGAGTTTCATAACCGAGATAAACATTCATCGTCGTTCCCGCACCTTGAAATTGCATACCAAGTTCAGCTCTTCCATCACAGGTAAAGGTCGAA
>PLXB01000172.1 GCA_003151215.1 Ignavibacteriota bacterium | reverse complement strand
TATGAAGATACTATAACGGCGGATACGCTCAGAGCAATTATCGCGCGGGGAGAATGGCAATTCCCGATCACGAAAATGTGGGACGATGCGTTGCGTGACACCAAGAAATCCCATCGTCCTGTTTTGGCGTTCAATGTTGATTATGTCGATCCAAATAGTATTTACGTCCGTGACAAACTCCTCCTCGATCCGGATGTTATGATCTATCTCACGAAAAACTTTGAATTAGCCGTGAACGATTTCTCTGTCGATCCGCCTCCGACGGTTGGATTTGATAGTTTGCGCAATCTTGGTTTGCGCCTTGATGGATTAGAGAAAGGGTACAATATTGTTTCCCGTCCAACAGGAATTATCCTTAATTCAGATGGTATTGAGATCGAAAGGATTCCAGATCTCGAACATTATTCTGGCGGGCAATTTATTGCATTACTTAAAGATTTTCTCACCGGAAAGAATACTGTTCAAATTCTGCGAAAGGAGTTTTGGGAAGATCCGAAGAGTCTTGATAAGCATAAGCAATATCTTGATCGTTTGATGGTCCGCTTCGATTATGACAGCATTTTGTACCATTATAATTTGCTCGCAACAGATCCGCATTACGGTCAAACGGCGGAAGTAATGAAAGAGGCGGCAGCAGAATATGCGTATCTGCGATTCAAACAGGAAGGGAATGTGGTAATATTAAAGAATTGGCTTTCATCTCTTGATCGGCATTCCGATAGTGCCGTTATCTTCGCGGGATTGAAAGATATTCTCGAATATTATCAGGGGCGAAAAAAGGTGGATAGCATTTCCGTTTACTATGATAACATTATGGAATTTTCAGGTGATCGTGATCCAGACCTATTAAATAATTTTGCATGGGATCTTGCAACTTACAGTAAACGATACGATTCCGCACTGGTATTAGTTAATGAAGCTATCACGAAAGATTCGAAGAACTCAAATTACTACGATACGCGCGCACTCGTTGATTATTACTGCAAAGAATACACTGCGGCTCTCACCGATGCCAGGCTTGCTTTAAAATACGGAAAAGCAGATAAAGAATATTTTAAAGAAAGAATGGATTTTTATGAAAAAGAAAAGAAGCGAATTGAAACCGAGAGAGTGAATCCCTCATCATCAAAAAAAGAATAAACAGTATGAATGAATTAGTTAACAGTGATATTCTCGTTGAATTACTGCCCCAGAAGGCCAAGCCTAAGGCAGGACAACTTTTTATTAACGGAGAATTTGTTGATTCCGAAAGCGGAAAAGTATTTACTACCTATAATCCTGCCACAGGCGAAGGGCTCACAACGGTTGCCGAAGCCGATAAAATCGATATAGATCGTGCAGTGAAGGGGGCACGAGCTGCATTCGAAGAAGGAAGTCCGTGGCGCAAAATGAATTCAGTTGATAGGACTCGTTGTCTTTTGAAACTTGCCGATCTTATTCGCACGAATGCTGAGGAATTATCCGAACTTGAAACTCTCGATACAGGAAAACCTATTTTCGAATCATCTAAATTTGATATTCCGCAAGCCGCAGAATGTTTCGAATATTATGCAGGCTGGGTAACGAAAATAACAGGGGAGACTATTCCCGTTTCTAAAGGAGGTGATGCATTTGCTTATACGTTGCGCGAACCGATCGGCGTCTGTGGGCAGATCATTCCATGGAATTTCCCCTTGCAAATGCTTTCATGGAAAGTGGCTCCGGCTCTTGCATGCGGAAATACTATAGTTCTTAAGCCAGCAGAACAAACCCCGCTTACCGCGCTTCGTTTTGCGGAATTAACCATTGAAGCCGGTATTCCCCCCGGAGTTTTTAACGTCGTTACCGGTTTCGGTACAACTGCGGGCGCTGCCCTTGTTGAACACCCGGATGTAGATAAGATCGCATTCACCGGAAGCGTAGAAGTCGGCAAGGAAATTATGCGCCTTGCATCGAAAACCTTGAAGCGGGTTTCACTTGAGTTGGGTGGTAAATCGCCAAATATCATTTTTGCCGATAGTGATCTCGATACAGCTGCGAAATATGCACTCGGCGGCATATTTTTTAATCAAGGTGAAATGTGTACTGCAGGCTCACGCATCTTTATTGAAGATAGCGGCTATGAGCAATTCATGTCTGTCCTTACTTCACGCGCGCAGAAAATGGTCGCCGGAGATCCTCTTCACCCGAAGACACGTCTCGGCGCTCTGATCTCCGAAGAACATCTGAAAAATGTGCTTAATTATGTTGACATTGCGAAAAAAGAAGGAGCGATCGTAACCACCGGTGGTGAACGTATAGGAACGAAAGGATATTTTATGAAACCAACCGTTCTCGAAGGTGTAACGAATTCCATGCGTGTTGCGCAGGAAGAAATATTCGGACCGGTTGCAAGTGTAATTCGTTTCAAAGATATTAATGAAGCGATGACGGAAGCAAATAATTCACAATTCGGTCTTGCTGCAGCGATCTGGACGCGTGACATTAAAAAGGCACATAAGTTGGCGCGAAGCATTAAAGCCGGAACAATTTGGATCAATACGATCTCGACAACAGATAATGCACTTCCTTTCGGCGGCTTCAAATCTTCCGGTTTCGGAAGAGAACTTGGCAAAGCAGCGATCGATCTATATACGGAAACGAAAAGCGTATGGGTAGATTTGAATTAAAATAATTTCTCATAAAATGTTACGAGAAGGAATTCAGCACGACAAAGTAATCTAAAAATTTTAATTTAATAATGATGCTCCTCTTAAGATTTGGGGTTGCTTTGTCGTCGTTACGCGAATTCTTGGCCATGATAAAGAACGTCAATGACGAATGACCCGAACATAAAACGTAGAGGCATTTTAAGAGCCTTACTGGCCGGAGCTACAGCGGTCGTGATTGCTCCGATAATATATGTAACGGCAAGATTTCTCGGATATATTCGACCAAATGATTCAAATCAAACTTCTGCAACTGTTGCCTTTAGTGATCTTACTCCCGAAAATCCTTCCAAACTTATTCAGATAAATGACGAACCAATCCTCGTTGTTCGCGAAAAAGATGATCAAATTCGTGCATTTACTGCAACCTGCACTCATCTTGGATGCACAGTTTCATATAGACCGCAAGTACCTGATTTTTATTGCAAGTGTCATCAAGGACGATATGATGTGAACGGTGTGAATGTTCCTGGAACACGTCCCAAATCCCCGCTTACAGAATTAACTGTCGTTGATAAAGGCACGGAACTCGAAATTCAACTCATACCAAAAGTGAAATCATCATGAGCATTGGTTGGAAATCGCATTTGATCGAGGCGCTGCATTTGCCGCATACAGTTGCTGCAATAAAAGCAAAAGCCGTCCCGCATCATCGTTCTTCCATCTGGTATTACTTTGGCGGATTGGCGCTGATGTTTTTCACGATTCAGGTCGTCACCGGAGTGATGCTTCTGTTTTATTACGAGCCTACTTCCGATCTGGCACATAAAAGTATCGAGCGCATTATGACTCAAGTCCCGTTCGGATGGCTGGTCAGATCAATTCATTCCTGGAGCGCGAATGCGCTCATGGCAATGATCTTCATCCACATGTTCAGCGCATTTTTGATGAAGAGTTACCGCGCTCCGCGGTATGTAATGTGGCTGACAGGCATTATCCTCCTACTACTTATGATGGGATTCGGATTTACCGGCTATCTTCTCCCGTGGGATCAGACTGCTTATTTTGCTACGAAGATCGGCACGGAAGTTCCAAAGGCTTTGCCATTTATTGGTGGTCTGATTACTTCATTACTTACTGGAGCAAAAGATGTCAATAGTACTACACTGACACGCATGTTCGCTTTGCATGTCGGAGTTCTTCCTGCGATTTCAATTTTATTGGTAGTCGTTCATATTGTTCTCATCCTTCTTCTGGGAAGCGGCATTCCTCCCGGCGCAAAAGTTACAGGAGAGACAAAGTATTTTCCGGATTATCTACTGAAGGAAGTAATGGTCTGGCTTATCGGTTTCGGATTATTGATAGCTATTGCAGTGCTCTATCCCTGGGAACTTGGCAAAGCGTATGATCTTGCCAATCCAACTGAGCCAACTGCCGGAGTTCATCCTGAATGGTATTTTATGTCTTTGTTTCAGACATTAAAGGTTATACCGGAATGGTTTGCAATTATTGTGTTCGGCTTATTGCTGGTCTTTTGGACATTCGTTCCTTTCTTGGACCGCAAAGCCCATCGAGCAGAAAAAAGTCCGTTGTTTACATATTTTGGCATTGTTGCAATTCTTTATCTTTGCGTCATGACAACTTGGGCGTATATAGCAGTCGGAAATGAACGTGATGCCGCAGTGCAGGAACAGCTAAGACAGACGCCGCATGGAGGTCCGAATGCGAAATAGTTTTTTCATGGTTTTACTTTGTGCTATTCCGACTGTCTC
>PLXB01000119.1 GCA_003151215.1 Ignavibacteriota bacterium | reverse complement strand
CTCACGGAGTTCAATAAAGAAATATCTTCCATACTAAACCTCGAACCGGAAAGTTTTCCTCCGAGTACGAGAAAGCCGAGAATACTCCGATCTAATGAAAGCATTGGTAATGCTAACGCAATTCCCCATCGTCGAAAGACTATCGGATCGGCTGCCTCAAACAACGTACCGGATTCAACTTTTTCAATCAGGGCGACCGGAAGTTCAAGTCCGGTTTTGAGAGAGCCCTTTTCAAGCATTACTTTACGTCGCTCCAACATATCAAAGTTTCGATGAGCAAGCAGCCGAAGAGCATCTGAAGGAGTTTCCACAACAAAAAAACCAATTTTCGTCACGGGAATGAGAGTAAGGATGCGTTCAGTGACGAGATTTGCAAGGTCGATTTTCGTCGTCACGAATTTAATTTCCTCAAAAAAGGAGCGTTGCACTTCGTGAAAATTATAAGAAACGCGAAAGAACCTCTTGTCTATAAGTTTAATAAATATTTTTTGCATCGGTCCAAAGAGCAGCATAATAACCACTGCACTCGTAACATTGATCACAGTCGATGAAAAAACAGAAGTTTGTATAATAGAAGAGAGCGCAGCAACGATTCCAAGATAGACAAGCATCATCATCCCGATCACTATCGCGTACCCAGAAGTTCTCTGAATCAGAAGGTCAATATCAAAAATGCGGTACCTGATAATAGCAATAGCAAAGGAAATAGGGGCGATAATAGAAAGACCGATAATGATATCCTCATGCACAGGTGATGAACCAGTCACTATTTGCGGAATCAAGTCCAGGAAAATATAATCGCATGCTCCGAAGGCAATGCCAAAAAATATCCACCGGAGCTTTTTGCGTTCAAAGTCTTCTTTAGAAGAGCGGTACGATCGAAAAATAATAAATAATCCTGCAAAGAAAAGTATTGCAAAAAAAATCTTTATCGCTATGAAAGGGTAGAGATATTCGGTAAAGTTTTCCAACCTCACCGAGGGAAGAGCAATGCTCAGGAATGAAATACTTGTCCAGATACTTAAAATACCTGCAATACTATAGAGGGAGATCTTAAGCTTTTTTCTTATCTGCAACTCACGAGGAAACACCGTGATAAACTCTACAAAATATACGGGCACGAAGGAATATGAAATATAAAATAAGAGCTCAAGCCCATACCCAAGCCAGTGAGGATTTATCGTAAAACGTCCGCTGGTAAGCAAAATCAGCGCGCAAATGGAAACGCTTAAATTATGGAATGTTAAGGCAGAACGGTCCTTCGGACGCTTCAAAGCAACAAACATTCCCAGAAAATAGAAAACGGCTCCTGCAAAAGTTTCAATAATAACGGACGTTTTCGAATAATATTGCTCAAGCGAAACCGCAACGGATTCTCTATGTCCGGAACGAGAAATTTCAGTAATAACAGCAGAGCCGATAGCATATTCATCACAAAGAAACTCCACTTCGAACTCAGAATGAATGCGTTGTCCGGAAAGAGAAAATACTGTATCACCCTCCCGCAATACTGAGAATGCTTTGAGAGAAACTTCTTTGATGATTAGGAATCCTTTAGTTTCTCCCAGATCTGCAGGGAACCCCGCTTTTTCAGCAAGGCGATAGACTCCAAATCCGCAAATAATGAGGANNACGCATAGAGACTTACGCAGAATAATCCGTTTCCGGCTAAATTAGTTGCTTTAGAAAAACCAGAGTATATAAACTGCTGTAGATAGATACGGAATATGACGGAGTCGGAGTTACAATATCAGGAAAAAAGAAAAGTTAAAAACGAACCATCAAATATTTTATTTATAGTTGTGGATGGAATGAGAAAAGCAAATCAAAATAACGTTCGAAAAAGATTTTTTCATTGGATTCCAAAATATCTGGCTTCAGGATGATGACAAATAATGGCTGTTGTGGATTGTTCGGGTTCGAGGTGATATTCTTCGGAGAGAGTAATATCAATCCGCTCCGGATGAAGAAGATCGAATAATTTTGCCTGATCTTCAAGATTCGGACAGGCTGGGTAGCCAAAAGAAAAGCGCGAACCGCGATAGCCTTGACTGAATAGACGCTGAATATCCTTTGCATCAGCATCACCGATACCAAGTTCTGTACGAATGATCTTATGCAAATATTCCGCAAGCGCTTCGGCAGTCTCAACAGAGAGGCCGTGAAGATAGAGATACTCTACGTATTTATTTTCGGCAAAAAGTTTTGCAGTGTATTCACTTGCTTTTCTTCCAACCGTCACGGCGCTCAACGAAACAACATCAGGTTTGCCAAGTGCAAGTGCTTCTTCTTTTGTTAAAAAGAAGCCTGAAATACAAAGGTGCTTTCCGCTTGGCTGACGCGGGAAAGTAAAGCGTTTATATTCTTCGAGTGAATCCAGAGAAACCTTTACATTCCATTTATTATACGTCTCGTTATGAATGAGATCGTGAGGCTTCAAGATAACGAGATCATCACCCTCAGACCAACATGGGAAATATCCATAGACAGCCTGAGGTTTCAGTATATGTTGCTGTTTGCAGAGAAGCATCAGCTCATACAACTTCGGACGTGCTAATTCTTCGATTTGCTTCGTATGTTCCTCAATCGTTTTCTTCCCGCGCTTCAGCTGCCACTGACCGCGGAAGAGCGCAACTTCATTCAGATATTTCCAGATCGAATCCAGAATAAATTGTTCTTGCACATCCACTCCCCAAAAGGGAGGAGTCGGAACATCCGTCAACCTCGCAATTGCCTTCTTCTCAAATTTCGGACTTTGGACTTTGGATTTCGGAATTCCTGTCAGCCACGGCACGTCGCGCTTTGCCAGCACCATCTTCGATTCTTCGCCGGTGGCATTATCAAGTTCTTCTTCGATCTCATCACTCTCAACAATTACCGGCGTCTCTGATATAATCTCATTAATCGTACCCGATTTTAATTTCTCCATAAAATGCAAACCATCAAATGCATCTTGTGCATACCACAGGGTACCGCCATAAAGCGAACGAAGATCTTTCTCTACAAATTTTCTTGTCAATGCCGCGCCGCCAAGGACAACGGGAATCGCTAATCCCCTGCCTTGCATAACTTCGAGATTCTCTTTCATGATCGCTGTAGATTTCACGAGCAAGGNNCGACATGCCGATTGCATCGGCTTTCTCGCGCACGAATGCTTCAAGCATAGGCTCAAGCGCCATCTTGATTCCAAGATTCACGACACGGTACCCGTTATTTGTAAGAATTATATCGACAAGATTTTTTCCGATATCATGGACATCACCCTTAACTGTTGCGAGCACCATAACACCTTTTGACTGCTCTCCTTCGACCTTCTCCATAAACGGTTCGA
>PLXB01000502.1 GCA_003151215.1 Ignavibacteriota bacterium | reverse complement strand
GGGACAAAGACCGACGCTTTAGGATTTACGATCGATAGCACCGGAGCCGATGGGGATATACCATTCGGAGGATGTCGTGTCATTAAGATCAAAGGACTTTCAATGGTGCCTCCGACAGTCAGGGATACGCTCACTCTTACCGATGAATGTATCACAATGATCGATCCGATCAGTATGAATGGCGGAGCTGCGGATTTCGATATTGCGAATTATTCTTTCGATTGTACTCCGTTAAATGCCGGAAGGCCAAGTCTGAATTATTTTATTACCAATCCGTCCGGAATCGATATTACGATCGATTCGGTCTGGCTTGATGATAATGTGAATTTCGGATACAATATCACCACACCTGCGACCAACGATTACCTGAACGGGAAAATGGTCGTGCCGAATTCAAATACTGCTTCAGGGAATTATCAAATTGTTGTGACATTCAATCCGCAGACATTAGGGTCTATTTGTACGATCATTCATGTTCGTTCAAAGGTAGGCGGGATCGTAAAAACTGCGAAGGTTTGCGGTTTAGGCTGTATGCCCGATGTCGTTTCGATCGTTGATACGAACGGATCGAATTGCTCCGATCCGTCATCGTTCAGAGTGCCTCTCGATAATATCGGCAACTATTTCGATTCACTCGTTACGGTAACAGGAGTCAGTACTTCAAAGGGGTTTTCTAAAGTAGTGCTCGAAGATCCGCTTGGAAATACGATCAACCTTCCGTATCATCTTGATTCAAGCGCTACGATCTTCGCATCGGTTCTCTTTACTCCTGCTGCCAAAGCATGCGGTTTATTTACCGATACGATTATTGCGACAAGACTTGGCGGTCAGATCGCCGCGAAGACGACAGTGAATGTGGTGGTGCATTATCAGGAAGCCGATGTCACCCGCGATAATGTGGATTTTGGTCCACAGCCTTTCGGAGGAACAAAGGTCCAGAATTATTTTGAAGTATGCAATACGAACGGATGCGATCCGCTTGTTATCACTTCTGTTCCCCAGCTTTCTGCTGCAGGTACGACATCGTTCACGCTTTCGAATATTTATAAAGTCGGTGCAGTGACGAAGACGCTCCCAGTAACTTTAGCGCCCGGTGAATGTCTTGATGTCTATGTAGATTTCGATCCGGCTAAGAGCAACGTTGCAAGCCAGACCGATTCCTTTGGAGTGGTGAGCAATGCCTGCAATGGTGCACAAACAGGCCACGTACTTGCAGAAATTACGACGGCTCCGCCATCAATTTTGGGATTTAGCCATCCACCTTTGTTCAGCTGCGATGCTGCTTCGGATTCTTCGGTGACTTATACAAATTCGAATGCAGTTGCAGGGACGATTACCACCATTAACATCACCGGTCCGAATAATACGAATTTTGTGAGCACACTGACTCCGCCGATAGCGGTTCCTGCACATTCATCGGTGAAAATACCGATCAATTTTACGCCGAACCCTGTCAGCGGCCAGCAGCTCTATACAGCTATTATTACGGTTACCTATGATAATGGCGCAGGATCTGTTACTAATGCTTCGGCTAATGTATCTGCCACGGGCCAGGGAATTGACTTAGCAGTTGCGTCCCAGTTCGCAAACCTTGTTGCTACTGCCGGAACAACGGTGTATCTGCCGATCCAGCTTTCGCTTAATAAGCATGGCCTGATACTGCCACTATCCACGGTTAATATTACCCGGATCGAGCTGACTTATGCATACGATCAGAATATACTTGATATAGTCGGTAATAATATTGCAGGTGCTGTGAAGTTTAGTAATCCTGCGTGGTCAGTTGATCTGGCTACATCGAAGATCGATATGGCGGCAGGCACATTGCAATTAAATGTTATCGGACCGGCGCTGACGGATGCCGATCTTTCCCGGACATTTGATTCGATAACATTTAAGGCTTCGCTTCCAAAAGGCGGAACTTCGACTCCGGTAAAATTAATTACCGCTAATTTCCTAAGCGGAGGGTCGCCTGTCGGAAATTGTATTACAATTGCCCGTAAGGATTCGACATTCGGTCTGGACTATGCCTGCGGCGATTCATCATTACAGAAATTTATGAATTCGGGAACAGTTTTCCAGGCGTTCCCTGTCACTCCGAACCCTGCTGGAAATGGCGGAGGCAGCGTTCTGAATTTTACCTACGCTTCCCGGACTGAGGGCGTCATTTCGCTTGTTCTTTATGATGAACTGGGTAAGGAAGTTGCCCGCGTGATCGACGAGCAGAATCTGCCGGCAGGAAGCTACGGAGTACGTTATGATATTTCCCGCCTTCCCGAAGGAACGTATATTTATCGGTATACGCTTAACAAATCCAATGCCATCAGTGGTCGAATAGTTATACAAAAATAATGCGAACCGGCCAGAGCAAAAGTTGGGGGTATTGCCGGGGCCGGAAAAGAAAGCGATGATATGAAATATGCTACGACTGTGAGGACTTTGAAGCCCTTTTCCCCCGGTTTTGTCTTGTTTGCAATTCTGCTGCTTATAGCGGATAACCTCGCCGCACAGCCGGCGCGCATAACTCATGTTATTGAAAAAATCCAGAAGGATAATACTCAATATCTCGGACGCGATCTTTGGTTTACAATGGCAGAGAATTATGTCAACCAGGTCGGGAAATATTACACGCTCTATGTGACGAGTCCGAATAATACGACAGTAAATATTGAGGTCACCGGTAAAGGGTCATCAAAAAATCAGATTATTGCAGGACAGGTATTTACCTACAACGTTCCTCTGGCATGGGAAGTCACTAGCAGCGGAGTTGTCGAGCAGAAAGGCATTCATGTCTGGTCTGATGATGCTGATCTAACGGCATACCTGCTTTCGCGCAATCCTTCAACAAGCGATGGAATGTTGATCATTCCGACGACGGGCTGGGGCACAGAATATGTTGTCGGAGCTTATGGATCGCTTTGGGAGGGTTATGGAGGAGGTCTTATTGATTTTCCATCGGAATTCAGCATTGTTGCGAATCAAGATAATACTGTATGTAAGATCGTCCCGAACGTCGATATTCGCGTGAACGGCATGCCGGATCATAAGGCAGGTGTAGCTTTTACTGAAGTATTGAACAAGGGTGAATGTATCCAATATCAAGCCGTTCTCTCTCAAGATTGTGCAAATTATGACGTAACCGGTTCAGTCGTAACAACCAACTATCCGGTCGGAATTATCGGCGCTTCGCAATGTCCGAATATTCCTTGTACAAATGAAGCCTGCGATCATATTTGCGAGATGATCCCCCCCGTACGAACCTGGGCAAAGACCTATTTGAGCGTTCCGTTTGATACCCGCGTTGCCGGCGATACATATCTTGTTATCGCAACTGTTCCGGGGCAGGTTATTACGCGGAACAAACATGTATACTGGACTGCGACGAATAAATACGATTTTAATTTTGAACCGGATATTTCTGACGCCTCTCTTTGGGAAAGCAGTGCTCCGTTTTTTTTGGCGCAATATATCAATAGTGCGACGTACGAAGCTGAAAATGGAGGCGATCCGAACAACACCAAGGGTGACCCGGCAATGGTTGTAATTAATTCCGTTGAGCAATATGTACCCCATATTATTTTCCAGACGCCGGATATAACAGGACCTGACGGCTTTTCGAACTATTGCAATATCATGGTCGATACAGCCGCTGTGAACACAACCCTGTTCGATGGCGCTCCTATAGGCAGTGTACGAGGTTCAAGCCGGATGCCGATTCCTTATTCAAATTACAGGGCATATCGTATTTCCCAAGTAGCTCCCGGAAAGCATGAGGTGATCAGCGATTCAGGAGTCGGAGTGTATATCTACGGCTACGGTACTTTTGATTCGTATGCATGGAGCGGTGCATTGGGGTTGAAGACTTTTAATGATCCCGACACGATTCCTCCGGTAGCTATTACTTCAGGAAGCTGCTTCGATGCGCTTGTGACGATGGCCGATAAGCATATTGCACCGCCTGCATCGCAGATCTCGGAGATGAAGGTTGATTCGGTTTATAACATGCAATATGGTCCCGATCCTTCTTATCAGATCGGTATTACGACAGATAGTACGTATTACCACATGAATGTCATAGATATTACCAAGCCAGCATTTCTGCAAACGGAGACGCATGATTTTGCCGGCAACAGAACGATCGTCACAAGTACCTACACCCCTCAATCCGATACAATCACTCCGCCGGTGAATAATTTTGGATCCGGAAATCTGACAGTGAAAACGTCTCTGTATTTTACAATAACTAATACCGGTACTATTCCATTTACCTGGCAATACATTAAACTTCTTCTTGGCAATCAGGGATTTACCATCGATAGCGGACTCGTGCCCAATAGTCCGATTCCGGTCGGTGGTTCGCGCATTATTAAAGTTGGCTTTCAGCCCTTTGTATTTGCCCTTAAAAGCGATACATTAGAACTCTCGGATGGTTGTGTTCCCATGCATGCATTGCTGATCGGTACCGGAGGCGCACCCGATTTTACCGTTACCGGTGAAGACTTCGGATGCCAACTCGTCGGCACAACGACAAAACTTTCAGATGTATCAATACTGAACGTTTCGAAATCCCTGATAACGATCGATACGATTACCATAGATGATCCTGTGCATTTTGGTTTCAGCGCTGTGCCGCCGCCCATCACGAATACATTGCCTGCGATTATTGCATCGAAGACGGGACGCAAGATCGAGTTCTCATTCACTCCCGATAAGAGGGGCTTGTTTCAGACGACTGCGCATTTCCATAGCGCAGAGATAGGCTGGAAGACTGCGACACTGCAGGGTTCCGGCTGTGCTCCGAGTGCTTCGATCGGCAAGGATACTTCGGTCATTTCCGAATGCGGAACGCCTGTTCCGTTTGTCTTTACTATCACATCGACCGGAAATGTCGGAACGCGGATCGCTAATGTTTTTGTAACCGGAGATACGGCTTTTATGATGCAGCCGCCGGCTCTTACCGATCTTTTCGGTAATAAAATAAATCCCGGCCAATTACCATTTGCTTTGGATGTTGACCAGGTTATGCTGGTATATCTGACTTTTACTCCTCCGCCAAAAGCAAGCGGAAAGTTTCAGGCAAGTATTTTCGCAGTTAGCGATAAGGGCGATACAACGAAACCATTTGCAACAGCGGAGGTTACGGCGATCTATCGTGAGCTCGAAGCGATCACACCGACGGTGAATATTCCTGCATCTGTATTCGGAAGCGGAATACAAACCGGATCTTTCAGGTATTGTGATACTCTTACAGATTCGGTGATGCTTCAGAATATGGTTCCGATATCCGGTCCGTTTAATAAGTCATTCAGCATTACAGGTTATTCCGTAGGCGGAGTTGCCCAGAAACTGCCTATTACACTTGGGAAAAATGATTGCGTCGATATTACCGTGCAATTCGATCCTTCCGTATCACCTGTGCCGGTACAAACGCAGGACTATGCCGTGGTAAGTAATGCATGTATCAGCCCTCCTAAAGCGACGGCAGTATCGGGGGTCTCTCTTGGATCTCCGATCATTTTAGGAGTAGATTTCAAACCTGCGATCCTTTCCTGTGAGGCGAGAGATACGATCATTAAAGTATTTAATCCCGATGCAGTGAATAGTCCTCCAATGACGGTTATTAGTATTGCCGTAACCGGTAAAGATTCTGCGAATTTCATCTTTAAAACTCCTGCTTCAACTACTCTTCCGGGTCTTAGCTCGTTGAATATTCCCATTACTTTTGTGCCAACTCCTTTTCCGGGGCCTCTTCCGAGGACTTATAACGCAAATATTGAAGTTACCCTGAAAACGGGTACAGGCATCGATACGACTTTGATAGCTGCCATCAGCGGCAGTGCAAATGGAATGAGTGCGATTATATCGTCGAACTTCGCCGTTCAATCATCACAGCCGGATGAAAACACCTTTCTTGCTCTACCGATCAATATCGCATTTACGAAGAACGGGCTGCTCGATCCGGTTGACGAATTCGGCATAACGCAGATCAAATTAACTTATTCATACAATAACGATATTCTCGATCTCGTATTGGACGCCAAAGGCTTACCTATGGTAAGCGGACTTCCAAGCGGCTGGAATGTCGATGGGGCTTCGAAGGTAGCCGCAGGCACCCTCACACTTATTCTCGATGGATCCGCACCTCTTACCGATGCGCAGGCATCAGCCGGAGTCCTTGGTCAATTGACCTTTGCTCCGATGCTTGCAAAGATTGGCGAGAAAGCAACGACCGTGACGCTTGCTCCTCCGGTTCTGGTAACTTCAAGCGGAACTCAGGTTGGAAATTGTCTTGCTATCTCACAGACAGGTACGCAATTTTCGCTCATTTATTCATGCGGTGATTCGTCGCTTGCATTTTTCCTGACTCACGGGACCGCGCCGTCGATGATCAAACCGGTCAGTCTGAACCCGGTATCGGCATCGAACGGAGGCGTCGTAAACTTTCAATATGTGACCAAGCATGAAGGCGTCGTCACGCTTAGTATCTACGATGAGCTCGGCAGAGAAGCAGCGCGTGTTGTCAGGGCGCAGTTCCATCCGGCCGGAACGTATGAAGTTCGTGCCGATGTTTCGAAATTTTCAAGCGGATCTTATATTTACCGCTTTCAACTCGATAACCACCATGCCATAAGCGGCAGGTTAGTAGTGGCTAATTAATTGATTTTACTATAATTAGCCATAGTCATATACTCCATAATTCTTCGCGTATCTTAACGGAATAGCGGAGTATGTCAGTTTTTTTTTATAAAGCTGACGGGCTTTGAAATGAAATTTTCACGGGAGTCATAAAAAAAAGATGTATATTTGACATCCTACGATTGTCATAAACAGTCGAAAGTTTTCTACAACACACAAACTCATTAATCTCTTTTGCACATGCAGGACAGTATGAAACATTATCTTCTTTCACTTTTCATCTTCGGCACATTGATATTTTCAGCGAACTCTCTTTTTGCTCAGACCGCTGATGTTCTCGTTCCAAGCGAAGTCACCGGTTGGTTGATCGGGCCTTTGGGCGGAATCAATCTCGTAAGCTATAAGACAGATCCCTTCGCAATGCTCAATTCTGAGCCAACGTGTTTTACCGCACAGAACGGTTCGGATGTCGCTCCGTTTTTTGGTTTGACTGCGGCAATTCCTCTTTCGACGTCGATGCAGAGCTTCATTATCGTTGAAGCTATCTACGATTCGAAGTCGTCGAAATTCACTTCCACTAATAATACTCGTACCGATATTCCGACGAAGATCAACGGTTTCGTTGCGCCGGGAAATATCATAGCTACAGAAACAGCATCTCTTGCATATCTGCTTATCAACGGGGGATATAAATATAACTTTACCGAAGGACCTTCTCCGGTCGGACCGGCTCTTCAGCTCTGTGCCAGTATCGGATTGAAGCTCAACAGCACCTTAAATAAGACAGTGACCGTATCAGCTCAGAATCCTGCGGGACCAACGGGTAACGTGCTTTCACAAACTCAGACCAGCTCCGTCGCTGCTCCCGGTGCTCAGGGAATTCGCATTGGATTACGCGGGCAGTTCATGTATGATATACCGCTCAGCCCGGCTTGGATAGCCTCGCCGCTTGTTGGCTATGATTTCCCGCTGACGAAGGTAGATAATACTTCCGATAACTGGAGCGCATCGGCGGCCTACGTGGGAATCGCCCTGCATTATTTTATCGGGAAATAAAAAAATTCATAAAGACACTTCTTTGCAAAAGCCCTCGTTTGATACGGGGGCTTTTTTATTGCATTTAAACATTGTTAATTTTTGGCTATGAATAACTGGAAAAAAGTTGGCGAACTCGGGCAGAGCTTATGGTATGATAATATCGGACGCTCGTTCATGACATCGGGCGGATTGCAGGGAATGATACAAGAGCTGGGCTTGAAAGGCGTAACGTCGAATCCCTCTATTTTCGAAAAAGCAATTTCCAACGGAAAAGAATATGACGACGATATTCGCGCGTTGATCGATGCAGGAAAGACAACTCATGAGATTTACGAAAAGCTCACAACCGATGACGTTCGCCTTGCCGCCGATATTCTCCATAATGTTTATCTTGCAACTCACGGAGAAGATGGGTACGTCAGCATCGAAGTCGATCCCACACTTGCGCACAATACCGAAGAGACGATCGAACAGGCAAGGCACTTATGGAATGTCGTTGACCGTCCGAACATCATGGTCAAGATTCCCGGCACGCCGGACGGGCTTCCTGCGATCCGCAAGATGATCAGTGAAGGGATTAACATTAATATCACGCTGCTNNCTAATTATACAAAAGTAGCCCATGCTTATATCGATGGACTTAACGACAGATTAAAAGCAGGGGGAAATATTTCTGGTATACGGAGCGTTGCGAGTTTTTTCCTTTCTCGTGTCGATACAAATGTTGATAAGCTTCTTGATACAAAAGATAAAAAATATCAGGATTTAAAGGGCAAAGCGGCGAATGCCAATGCAAAACTTGCTTACGAACGCTATAAAGAAATATTTTATGACAAAGATTTTTCCGAGCTTCGCAAATCCGGGGCAAATCTTCAGCGATGTCTTTGGGCAAGTGTAAGCACGAAGGATCCTGCGTTCAGCGATGTCCTTTATATTGAGCCGCTTATCGGTAAAGAAACTGTGACAACCGTTCCTGACGAAACAATAAAAGCATTCACCGATCATGGCATCGCGGCCGATACACTTTCGACCGGGCTACGCGAAGCGCATGCTACTATCGATACTTTGCGTTCGATCGGAATCGATACGGAGAAAGTTGCCGAAGAACTTCAAATCGAAGGAGTACAGAAATTCGAAGAAGCATTTGATAAGTTACTCGGCATTCTCGAAGCAAAACGTAAGGAGGTTGCCGAAGCCGTTGTATAATCGTTTGAAATAAAAAACTTAATCGATATTCTTGCTCGATTTCGAGCAAAGAAAAACTTTAAAGATATCTGAATCGTCAATATTTTGGATCGTCACACCGGACTAAGATCCCGATTGTGATGACATTAAAATTATTTTATTATCGAATTTAAATTCCTACGTGTCAACATTACAATTAACCGTTCCAGGATTCACATATTCTGACCTCTATGATCCTTCGAAATTAGCAGAACTTCATTCGCTCTTTCTTTCCGGTCTATCGGAGCGTGATCCTTCATTGCATTTACGATGGCAGGCATATAGTTTGAGCGGCGGATCAGATATGACGCCGGTGGAAATATCCCAAATCCTTGTCGACCTGGCGCCTCATATCGGAAGTTTTGTAGCAAAACTTTTCGGAATTGAGAAAGCGCGCCAAGCGGGAATGGATCTTGCCGCAGGAGAAAAGGTCATCTTCAAATTCAAGCAGGATATCTTGCAGCGTCAGGCGCTGAAAAAATATACGAACTTAGAGAAATGCATCGAGGTTGCCTCTCTTGCCGATCTGAATGATTTTTATTATAAAACCCTTAAGGCTTACTTCGCCGATAATTTCATTTCTTATGACGATGAGCTTGCAACGGCTCTCATGGCGCATACACTGTTTGAGTATCATAAAAATGCAAGCACGGAGCTTACTGCTTTGGGCAATAATGCTTTCGAAAAATTTCTTGCATTCTGTGCGGCAAGGCAATATAATAATGTGCTCCACGATGATGTAAAACATTGGGTAAGTTACCGTCTTCCCAAGAACATGGATTATTCGCATCTGGTCGAGATCATACATCCTGATGACCTGCTAAAAGAAAAATTCGTCGGTCCCGAAGATGAATACCGCAGGCGGGACGGATTCGGGCTGACCGATGAGCGGATGGATCCGCGCGAAGTTCGCGGCGAAACGGAGTACTGCATTTTCTGCCATGACCGTGCGAAAGATTCCTGCTCGAAGGGTTTACATGAAAAGGATAGCTCTGTAAAAAGGAATCCTCTGGGCATTAAACTGAACGGTTGTCCCCTCGATGAGAAAATTTCAGAAATGCATCTGGTACTTTCCGAAGGCGATGCCATCAGTGCATTAGCGCTTATCATGCTCGATAACCCCATGTGTCCGGGTACCGGGCACCGCATTTGTAACGACTGCATGAAAAGCTGTATCTATCAGAAACAATCACCGGTTAATATTCCTCAAGCTGAGACAGGTGCGTTGACCGAANNTATTGAAAATGCCATGGGGAGTAGAGATTTATGGTTTCTTCACGCGATGGAATCCGCTGAATATCAAACGTCCGGTCGCTCTTCCGTATAACGGAAAGACAGTTTTAGTTGTCGGGCTTGGACCGGCAGGATACACTCTTTCGCATTATCTTTTGAATGAAGGTTTCGGTGTTGCCGGTATTGACGGACTCAAGATCGAGCCGCTTAGTAAAGAACTTACCGGTACGATCAACGATGGTACATGGATCGCTCCTCGCGCCATTGAGCACTGGTCGGATATTTATTCGAAACTCGATGACCGGACGATGGATGGTTTTGGCGGCGTTGCAGAATACGGCATTACCGTTCGCTGGGATAAGAATTTTCTGACGCTGATTTATCTTACGCTTGCACGGCGTCAAACCTTCGCTATTTATGGCGGCGTCAGGTTTGGCGGCACGGTAACGATAGAAGACGCTTTCGACGAATATGGTTTCGATCATATTGCTATTGCCAGCGGAGCAGGCAAGCCTACTATCGTGTCAATGAAAAATAATCTTATACGCGGCATCCGCAAGGCAAGCGATTTCCTGATGGCATTGCAGCTTACCGGAGCGGCGAAAAAAAATACGATGGCTAATCTGCAAGTGCAGCTTCCCGCAGTCGTCATCGGCGGAGGACTGACGGCGATAGATACTGCAACTGAGTTGGCTGCGTATTATCCGGTACAAGTCGAAAAGGTTTTGGAGCGCTATGAACTTCTTTCGAAAGAATATGATGAAGACATATTTCTTTCAAAGCTGACGGGTGAAGAAAAAAATATTTTAAATACATACCTCGATCATGGAAGAGCTATTCGTGCAGAACGCGACCGCGCCGCGACAGTTGGCGAGAAGCCTAATTTGATTCCTCTTATCCGCAAATGGGGCGGTGTAACGCTTGTCTATCGCCGTTCGCTCAATGAATCACCGGCCTATCGGCTTAACCACGAGGAAGTAGAGAAATCATTGGAGGAAGGGATTTATTACATTGAGAATATGTCGCCGACCGAAGCCCTTGAAGATGAGTTCGGCGCAGTGCGAGCGCTCATCTTTGAACGTCAGAAAGAAAAAGACGGTAAACTTCGCGGCTCAGGAGAATTTATCGAACTTCCGGCAAAATCCGTCTGTGTTGCGGCGGGGACAAGCCCAAATACGATCTACGAAAGAGAATTTCCGGGCACATTCAAGAAAGATCAGTGGAATAATTTCTTCCAGCCATTTCACCTTAATGGGGAATTTAAAGAACAGGAGAACGGATTTTTTACCAGTTATACAAGAGACGGAAAATATATTACTTTTTATGGAGATAACCACCCTCGCTATGCGGGTAATGTCGTCAAGGCAATGGCAAGTGCCAGAGATGGATATATCCATGTCGTGTATTCGATTTTCAAAGACAGGAGTAATCGTCCGGCCACTCCCATAGACCAATGGTATGATTTCAAATCAAAACTGGACAGTGAATTTAATGCAAAAGTTATCAGAGTAGATCGTCTGACAAAAACGATCGTGGAAGTCATCGTCAAAGCTCCTGCAGCGGCGAAGCATTTTCATCCAGGACAATTTTATCGTCTTCAGAATTTTGAAAAACTTGCGCAGTCTATTCACGGCACGACATTATCGATGGAGGGATTGGCGCTTACCGGAGCATGGGTTGATAAAGCCGAAGGATTGCTTTCACTTATCGTACTTGAGATGGGATCGAGTTCGCGGCTCTGTGCTGCGTTGCAACCCGGTGAATCCGTCATCGTGATGGGACCGACCGGAACGCCGACGGAAATTCCCCGTAATGAAACAATTCTTCTTGCCGGCGGCGGTCTTGGTAATGCCGTGCTTTTCTCGATCGCAAAAGCAATGAAAGAGAATAATAATAAAGTAATTTATTTTGCCGGCTATAAGGATGGCGCCGATCTTTTCAAACGCGATGAGATCGAATCTTCGACCGATCAGATCGTATGGTCAACCGATACCGGAGTCGAAATAAAACCTAACCGCCCACAGGATGCGCATTACCGCGGCAATATCATTCAGGCAATACTTGCCTATCATCATTGTGAACTTGGCATTGAGAGAAAATACCCGCTCGGAACGATCGATCGTATCGTTGCAATCGGATCGGATAGAATGATGGCAGCGATGAAAGCCGCTCGCAGGAAGGACGGCGTGCTTGGTGCGCTTATGAAAGAAGATCATACGGCAATCGGTTCGATCAATAGCACGATGCAGTGCATGATGAAAGAAGTCTGCGCGCAATGTTTGCAAAAACATGTCGATCCTGTCACTCAGGAGGAAACCGGATTCGTGTTTAGCTGTTTTAATCAAGATCAACTGCTTGACGCAGTTGATTTTAAGAATTTGAACGATAGACTAAAGATGAATTCGCTGGAAGAGAAATTATCGCTTTCGTACTTCGAACATCTATTGAAAATGCAGCCGGTTGAAATGATCTGAAAATATGAAAGCTCTTTCTATTAAATTTTTCTGCATAAGTTTCATCGCCGCTATAGCGCTTCTTAACTCCGGCTGCGATAAGAAATCCGGTGAGCCATTCTCAGGTCAGATCGGAGCTTTCAAGCGCTATCCGTGGGAGCGGTTTCATTTAACCTATGAATATAGCGGCGATGTTCGGGGCACGGAGGAGCTTTTTGTTTCCGGGTACGGCAAATATGAAAAGCACCTATCAAACTACGAAATTATATCTCCCCAAGGATTGAGAACATCGGCGAAAGGTGCCATTACTCGTTTTATTGATGTGTACACATTTGATCTCACACAGAACAGATGTATTCATCAGCGTATGGATAATCTTGACAGTCTTTATCATTTGGAGGGGAAAGATATCCCGACTCCTCAGGAATATCTTGAAACGGAAATGACACGAAATTATTTTAAGAATGTCGGTACCGATACACTCGGAGGAAAAACGGCAACGCGGTGGCAGCAGATCGATGGCGGACTGACGTTATGGGTATGGAATTGCATTCTGCTGCGTAAGCATATTATTTCTGAAGATGGCGTCTATGAAATGAACATCAATAGTATTGATTCGTTATGGGCTGTTGATACGTCCAAATTTATTGTTCCACAAGGTTTGCCGATCACTGAAGCATCACAAATACATGCGCCCGACCCAAATTAAACAGGATTCGACGAAGAAAGAACTTCGTATCATCTGGGATGACGGCCATATTTCCGTCCTTTCCATTAAACTTTTACGTGACGAATGCCCCTGCGCTGGATGCAAAGGAGAGGTACTCTTCGGTAAAGTTTACAAGCCATCGACGATCTCGGTCTATCAGGAAGGGATGTATAAGATCGAGAGCCTGACTTCCGTCGGACAGTATGCGATTCAGATCAGGTGGAAGGATGGGCACGATACGGGTATTTATTCGTGGGATTATTTACAGGGGCTGGAGGATGATGTAAAGAAAGATGAATAAGGAACGGTAAGGGGATCATTCTTTTGAAACCTTATATAACTCGAATACGGTTTTCACACGTCATTTTTAATTATTTGTAGATATATTATGCGCAAACTACTGTTAACATTTTTTGCTTTCCTCGTTCTATTCGTAAGCAATGGCATGAGCCAGCCATCAGTAACCAAGGTCACGGACGGACCGCCGTATACCGGGGATGCGCTCGAAAAATATTGCTCGAATCCCAAAAAGCTTTTAGTCATTGAAACTAAGCAAGGGATAATGAAGATCCAGCTCTTCGATAAAGTCGCACCGAACCATGTCAAACAGATCACCGATCTTGCCGAGGACGGAAAATATAACGGCACGACATTCCATCGTATTGTAAGGGGTTTTATGATTCAAGGTGGAGATCCGAATTCGAAAGACGATGATCCGTCAAACGATGGACAGGGTGGAATGGGTGAAAAGCTTAAAGCTGAGTTCAGCGATATACCTCATGTACGAGGAATATGTTCTATGGCTCGTACAAACGACCCCAATTCAGCCACCAGCCAATTCTTTATCTGCGATGGAAACGCTTCATTCTTGAATCATCAATATACCGTTTGGGGACAGCTTGTTTCCGGATATAATGTTCTCGATAAGATTGTTGATCTTGATATGATTCCAAAATATAAGAAATCTCCAGAGGGGTCAATCAATCCTGGTAAAGATGCAGAAANNAAGAAAAGGGCAAGAAGGTAAAGAAACCGAAGAAAGGTGAAGATTAATTCTTCGGATAAAAATGAAAAAATATCTTTATTATTGCAGTTTACTCTGCTGTGTTTTTCTTTCACTACATTGCTCAGGAAATAAATCAATGATTACTACCACTGCCGGCGGACCCTACTCCGGGACAGATCTCGATAAGTACTGCTCGAACCCGAAACGACTTTTAGTTATTGAGACAAAGCTCGGCACCATGAAGATACAGCTTTTTGATAAGATCGCGCCCAAGCATGTCGAGCAAATTACACGATTGGCGAGCGAACATTTTTATGATAGCTCTACTTTTCACCGTATTATCAGAGGATTCATGATTCAGGGTGGTGATCCGAATT